>VGZO01000043.1 GCA_016872555.1 Planctomycetota bacterium | reverse complement strand
GATTTCGAGTCAGACCGCTGGCCAGTTCGCTTACCCTCCGTCGTTCAATGTAGAACACGCCGCCGTGGCGCTCAAGTTCGCCCGGGCGGCCACGGTACGGGCGCGGGCCGCCCCGCGGCGGCGATGCGGTTTGACTGGTTTTCCACGGCCGAGTAGGGTCGGCCGCCATGTTCGTCCACAAGGAACAACTCGCCTACCTCCTCGATCCGGCCGACTACGTCGATCCCGAGGTCGCCCGCAGCGAGGTCGAGAAGTTGTTCCTCGCCGCCTGGCACCCGGTGGCGCTGGCGAGCGACTTCCACGCCGACGGCGACTACCGGTCGCTCGACCTGTGCGGCCGGCCGGTCCTCCTCCGCCGCCACGAGGGGCGGTTCCTCGCCTACCTCAACGTCTGCTCCCACCGCCATTGCCAGCTCACCAGCCGCGCGCAGGGGCATGACCCGCGGCTGGTCTGCCAGTACCACGGCTGGGAATACGGGCCCGACGGCAAGGTCGCCAAGGTTCCCGACGGCGGTTGCTTCAAGCCGTTCGACCGGGAAAACGCCCGGTTGCAGTGTTTCACCGCCGACACCTGCGGCGAGCTGGTGTTCGTGCGGCTCGCGCCCGAGGGACCGACCCTCGCCGAATACCTCGGCGAGTTCCACGCCCGCGTCGCCGCGGCGTTCGCGATGCCCTACCGCTGCAATTGGACGTACCAGCGCGAGTTCGCCTGCAATTGGAAGATCCCGGTCGAGAACACGGTCGAGACCTACCACCTGCCGTTCATCCACCCGACCACGCTCGGCGGCTTCGGGATGATCCCCGAGGAGGCCCAGGCCCACTGGCTCGAAGACCGCTCGACCACGCTCGTCTACGCGCTCGATCCGACGAGCGAGCCGGTGAAGAAACAGCGCCAGGTGTCGCGGCAACTCGGCGGACCGCCGTGCCACGACCAGTACGTGCACCACCACGTGTTTCCCAACCTGGTGTTCACGTTCGCCGACCTGTTTACCTACGCGCAGGTGTACCTGCCGACCGGACCGACGACGTCGCGGACGATGGCGTGGATGTTCAGCCTCGAGGGGGAGAAGCGCGGGCCGATCGCCCGGATCATCGCCCACATGGTCGCGCGGCACGGCGTGAAGGCGAATTCCGCGATCCAGCGCGAGGACGCCAGCGTGTTCGAGGCGCAGCAGCGCGGGATCGCCGCGACGCCGTTCAAGGGCTGCATCGGCACCCGCGAGGAACGGATCTGGGCGTTCCACTCGTATCTGAAGCGCGCGCTCGCCTCGGCGTGAGCCGAGCGACAGGGCGTCAGCGAACTGCCGCCAGTGGCCGGGAGCCGGCGGGCCGCTCCGCGGGCGCGGAAGCGCCGGGCGCTCGCATGACGACGGCCGTGAGCAGGTCGACCGCCACCTGGCGATCGGCCGCGGTGGTCCCCTCGACGAGTGCCCCGTCGAGGGCCGCGGCCGGATGGCGCTCGTCGCAGGCGTGGGCAAGCCGCGCGGCGGTAAGGCGGACGACCGGGGCGCCCGGCGCCGGGAGACCGACGTGCCACGTCGGACGCCCGTCGGCGCCGCTGCCGAGCGTCCACTGCCCACCGCCGGCACCCGCCACGGCGAGGCCCGCGCAGGGGCCGGCCGGTGCGGCGCTCCACCGCGGTGCGCCGAGACGCTCCACGAGTGCCCCCCGCGCGCCCGGCCCGGGCGCCGGGCGCCCCGGAGGGGGCCAGCGGAAGCCGCTGCCGATCGCGAATCGGCACAGGCGCCGGATCGTCTCGTCGTCGAGCTGCGGCGCGGGGAGATCGGGGGCGAAGGCGCGGGTGTGGCTGGTGTCGAAGCGCGGGTCGTCGCGCCAGTAGGCGCGGTAGACGTGCATCTGGTCGCCGAACAGCCGGCCGAGCGTGGCCGGGTCGAACGCCGGCGGGCGCGGGGCGGCACCCGCGCGGCCGGCGGAACGCTCGGCGGCCATCGCGACCACCAGCTCCTCGAACAGCCGGCACAGCCGCCCCGACGGGGTCGGATGATCGGTGGCCAGGTGGTAGGTGCGCCCATGGGCCGACGGGTCTTGGATGATCCGGGTCATCACCGCCGAGACCCAGTCGACCGGCACGAGGTTCTTGGCCTCGCGGCCGCTCATCCCAAGCACGTCGAGGAGGCTGCCCGGGGCGAGCCGCGCCTGGACGAACGCCTCGACGAACGGCTGCACGATCCGCAGCGGCTTGTAGAACCCGTGGAACGTGTTGGTGAACCCGGTGACCAGGTCACCGACGATGATGCTCGGCCGGTGGACGGTGACCACGTCGAGAAACGGCGCCGAGACCGCAGCCGTCTCCGAGTCGATCTTGCTGCGCTCGTAGTCGTTGCCCGGGGTCTGGCCGATGTCGAGCTCGGTCTCGAGGATCCGCCCCTCGCGGAGGCCGCACACGTAGGCGCTGCTGACGTGGTGGAGCCGGCGGATCCCGGCGGTCCGACAGGCGTCGAGGACGTTGGCGGTGCCGCGGACGTTGCTCGCGTAGGGCTCGTCGTCGCTCGGGCGCCGTTCGAACGACAGGCTCGCCGCCGAGTGGACCACCTCGCCGACGTGGCGCGCCACCCAGTCGGCGGCGGCCGGGTCGAGGCCGAGCCCGGGGCGGGTGATGTCGCCCTCGAGCACGACCGGGCACTCGACGACGGCGCCTGCGACCTCCTGCCAGTCAGCGAGCAGCTCGTCGACGCGTGCGGCGGCGTCGGCCGTCTTCGAGCCGCGCACCAGCACCGCCACGCGCCGCCCGGCGGCGGCGAGATCGCGGAGCAGCGACCGGCCGAGGAGGCCGGTGGCGCCGGTGAGCAGGAGGTAGGAGCGGTCGGGGGCCATGGGGAGGTCCTGGAAGGATCAGACGTGGATCGCCGCGCCGCCGTCGACCACGAGCGTCTGGCCCTGCACGAGATCGGCGAGGGGACTGGCGAGAAACAGCACCGCGTCGGCGACGTCGGTCGCCTCGAGCTGGCGCGGGCCGACCATCGTCTTGCTCGTCCGGCCGGCGAACATCTCGGCGGCGCCGGGGAGGCGGCGCGTGGAGTCGGTATCGACCAGCCCCGCCTCGACGATGTTGACGTTCACGCCACGGTCTCCGAGCTCGAGCGCCCAGTGCCGCGACAGCGCGGTCAGCGCCGCCTTCGTGCCGCCGATCAATCCATACATCGGCAGCGCCATGTGGGTGCCGTGGCTGGAGAGCACGACCACCTTGCCGCGTCCCGGGCCCCCCTCGAGAAGCGGCGCCGACGCCTTGAGGAGGTGGACCAGCGAAAGGACGTTGGTGTGCATCGCGGCATCGAAGTGGCGCTGCGACGTGGCGGCCAGCGGGCGGAACCCGCCGGTGGCGGCGTTGTGGACGAGGATGTCGAGGCGCCCGAACGACTCGCGGACGAAGCCGATCATGTCGTCGACGTCCTCCTCCTGGCCGACGTCGGCCCGGACACAGGCCACGCGCCTGCCGAGCGCCGCGATCTCGGCGGCGACGGCGTCGGCCTCACGGCCGCTGGTGACGAAGTTCACCACCACGTCGGCCCCCGCCTCGGCGAGCCGCAGTGCGCAGGCCCTTCCGATGCCGCGGCTCGAACCGGTGACCAGGGCCACTTTCCCCGACAGGTCGATCATGACAGGCACTCCTCGGTGTGAGCGTGGGCGACGGACCTGGTGGCGGCGGACCGCCTGGCATAGACGAGCCAGTGGCGCGGGAAGATCGTAGGGGCCTGCTGGTAGCGCGCCGTCGTGAACCCGGCGGCGGCGAGCAGGGCCTCCATCCGGTCGCAGGCGGCGGTGCCCTCGTGGACCTCGACGATCACCTGGCGGATCCGCGGCCAGTGCGCCGCGTCGATCCCGGCGACGGCGTCGAACTCCGCCCCCTCGACGTCGATCTTGAGCAGGTCGACGCGCTCGAGGCCGTGGGCGGCGAACAGGTCGGAGATCCGCAGCAACCGGCAGGGAACGGTGACGGCGGCCTGGTAGTGGCGGCGGATCCGCTCGGCGACGCGCTCGAGGAGCCGGCCGGGGGCGAGCCGGGCGAGGAAGCCGATCCGCTTCTCGATGTCGGCGCGGATGAACGCCCGTGACTCGGCGTGGGCCGCCGCCGAGTCGTCGGGGTACATCGAGGAACTGGTGCTCGTCAGCGGGTAGAAGGTGAATTCCGCCGTTCCGGCCCGGTTCGACGCGCCGGCAGCGTGGAGGTGGACGTCGAGGCGCACGTGGCGGGCGACGTTGGCCTCGAGCGCGGCGAACGTCGCCGGGATCGGCTCGACGGCGTGGACGGTGCCGTGCGCGATCTTATCGCCGACCCAGATCACCGCCAGGCCGACGTTGGCGCCGACGTCGATCACCGTCGCGCCGTCTTCGAGCGTGATCCCGAACAGCTCGTAGATCCGCTCGGAGAAGATCTCCCCGTAGGCGATCGCGGTGTTGTCGCGGCACAACGTGAGCACGGCCCGGCCGTCGGGGAGGACCATCTCGACGAGGCCACGGGGGGGCGGCGCGGTGGTCGTCATGCCACCCCTCCCGCATTCGACTGCGTGCTGACTGCTGTGGAACCGTCTGCAGCGTCAGCCAATCGATCGACAACCCAGCGCTGGAAATGGTGAATTCGTTCCTCGCGCCTTGAAATCAGCCCCGGCGACGGGAGCACCGGGTTCTCGAGTCCCGCCTGGAGGTCGGGAAAAAGCCGCAAGTCCTCCTCCCACACGCGGCCCCAGAAACGCAGATGGCGGGCAGCAAGCCAACGCAGACAGCGCTCGACGACAGGCCCCCGCCGCGAGCCGTACAGCGCAAATCCGCGAAAAGTCACCCTCGTCGTCCTCGAGGTCATCGGTTCGAAGGTCTGCACCGCGGAGATGTCATCCATCCACAACACGGTCAGATTTGGCATGAACAGGCAATGGTGATACTTCCGCGAGGGCTCCCCGCCGACCCGCCGGAGAAGTGTTCGCTGCAGGTCACCGATGAATCCCGGGACACCACCTGGTGCCGTGAAACGGCTGTGAACCGGTGACAATTCGTGGTGGCAGACCTCTTCATCGGGCATCGATCCGAGCGTTGACCGATGCACCACGCCGACGTGGTAGCTTTCGAGGTTGTTCTCGATGATCACCTTCCAGTTGGCCGCGACTTCACGCGACCAGGACACCACCAACCGATGCTCGCTGGCGACCGCGCGGCTGACGTCGTCGTGCCGCGGACCGAATCGTGCATCCAGTGCCGTCTGACCGAGGCCCAGCCTCACGAACACAAGCTGCCCGAATGTCTCGCAGTACAGTCGATGGAGCCCGAACGCACCTTTCTCCAAGGGCCGAAAGCTCGGCGCGTCGGGAATCCGACGCGTGCTTCCGTCAGCGCCGAATTCCCAGCCGTGGTACTGGCACGTGAGTCGACACTGCCGTCCATCCCGATGACTGGAAAGGTTCGCGAACCGGTGGGGGCAAACATTGAGGAACGCCCGCGGGCCTTCTTCGGTATGGTGAACGATGATGTCATGATCGAGGAGCCGAGATGTGATGAAGTCGCCGACCCGCGGGATCTCGGCCATGGTCGTGACGAGATGCCAGGCCGGCAACAGAAGTCTTTCGCGTTCCGCCTCGAACATCGCCGGAGAGGTATACGACGCTGGCGGGAAAAGCTGCTGCAGGTGGGTGTCGCTCAAGAACATGCTGCTCTCTCCGCGGCCGACGCGGTCGATCGCTGACCATGCCGAGATGCGGTTGCGACTGCCACAACGTGGCCTTCGTCGACGAGCAATCGGCCGGAGCCGATGACCACGTGCCAGCGGTTGGACCAGGTGAACCGGAACCCGTCGTCGCCGCGGGGTGAAACCGCGATCTCGCGGGGTCGGAACGGCGTGTCGAGTCGAGACGCCTTGTAGGCCGACTCCTTGGCCGCCCAGAGAAGACCGGGAATCCCGGCTCGCTTCTCCCACCGCTGCTCACCCGGATCGAGCCAAAAGTCGAGCCCCGATGAGCGTGCTTTGCTCGCGATCACATCAACACCGACATTGCACCGCTCCGCCGCCGCAGCCGCCATCAGTCCATCGTCGTGGGAGAGTGACACCGTCACCCGAAGGGGACCAGTGGAATCGGTGGCAACCGGCCGACCGGAGGGCAGCACGGTCGCGATCCGAATCATGCCGTGATGGCCACGAAGGTGGTCCCGGATGACTTCAGCGGCCAATCGCCGAACGCCCGTCGATAGCGACTCACCGGGATAAGGCACCCGGGTGGCGATCGACACGATCTCGTCACCGACAGCGAGATGACGCGTGGATCCGCTCTTCGATGCAGCAACGACGGAATGGGATCGGGGCATCATGAAGCCGCGCCCACGGCCCGAGACGCCAGGGCCAGCATCAACCCCTCGATCGAGAACAGTGGGCGGTCGTCATCGCCGAATGCCACGACATCGTACACCGACTGACCGGGGGTCTGACTCACGAACCGGAGCCGCGCGGTGCACTTCTCTCCCGACCGCGGGGCCTCGACGAATCTCGCACGATCCCAGCCCACCGGCAACTCGATGCGCTGGCCACACATCACATAGGAATACACTCCGCATGCCATCACACATCCATCGACGAGGGCAACCGGAACCGTCCACCCGCGTGCGCCGCGCGGTGCAGCGGTGACATCGGGATCGAATGCGGTCAGCCGTGCCCATCCCCCGCTCCGGTCGAGGAACAGTCCGCCGAGGGTCCGAAATGCCGGACCGTGCCAAAGCGGTGTGTCTTCCCGGTAGGTGGTGGGGTAGAACGGCATCGGCGACGGTTCTGGTCGAGCCGACAGCGGCTCAGCAGGTCCGACCACGCATCGCGCGCTGAGACACTCGACCGTGCCGCTCGAAGGAATGCCCTTGCCGGCCGTGGCCCGCGCCAGGGCACGCGCAGAGAGCGCACGCGACGAACGAGTCGGTACCTCGACGACGATCTCTCGACTGACGTCGTCCGGAAAACCGACGGGTCGCATCACCTTGAAGTCGTGAATCTCGCCGACACTGGCGCCGGCCTCCGCTGCGATGACGGCTTGGCACAACAACTCCGCGCCCATCACTGCCGGGAGGAGCGGACGACCATTGAAGCGATGGTCGAGGAGAAACCGATCGACGCTCGGATCGAGCTGGAACGATACACACGATTGATCGGGTGTGTTCTCCACGTCTTGAACCAGACTGCCGCGTCGAGTCGTCTCGGCGCGTTCGGGGAACGCACCCGGGCGGCGGTCGGTGGCAGTGGCGACGCCTGAAGGACACAGCTTCGGCTCGGTGACGAGCACTTCCGCATCGGGCAGCCCCGCCTCGAGCTCGGCGAGGAACCGCCCGACCCCCTCGGCCAACGGCATGAACTCGAGCCCGAACTGCTCGAGGACGAACCGGCTCTCGGGCCGGCTCGCCATTCCGACTTCGTCCCAGGCATGCCAGTGAAACGTCGTCGCCCGCAGGCCCAGGCGCCGCCGCGCGTCGGCGACGAGCTTGGCGAGGAGATCGTTGGCGAGCGAATAGTCGGCCTGGCCATGACCGCCGAACCTGCCGCTCGTCGAGCCGAACGCGACCAGGGCCTCGACCGGCTGGCCGGACGCCGCCGCCAGCAGCGCCTCGAGCCCGAGGCACTTGGGGCCGAGCGTCGCCGCGAGACCGGCGAGCGTCTTCTTCTCGAACCGGCAGGCCGATTCCCAGCCGGCACCGTGGAGGATGCCGCGGATCGGGCCGACCGTCGCCGCCACGTCGGCGACGAGGCGACCAACGGCAGCCGCGTCGGCGAGATCACAGGCGTGGTACCTGGCCTTCACGCCGGCGGCGCGGAACCGCGCCAACGATCGGGCGATCTCGATCGACTTCTCGACGCGTGCCCAGGCCCTGCGCGGGTCCTCGCCGCGTCCCTTGGCGGCGAGCATCACGCGCCCCTTGAGATCGCGGAGCAGCGCGGCGTCGGCGTCGAGCCATGCCGGCTCGACCGGCTCGGGGTTCGTCGAGCCGACGAGAACCAGATCGACCCCGCGGCGCCGGGCCACCTCGAGGGCGCAGGCGGCGGTTACCCCCCGTGCCCCACCGGTCACCAGCCACACGCTCCCCGGAGCGAGGCTCGCGAGTGCCCGCCCCGGTCGTGGGCCGCCCTCCGTGGGCACGATCTCGACGCGCTGGCCACTGGCGTAGCCGACCTCGACCGGACCGGCGGCGCCGATCTCGGCGGCGATCCGGTCCGCCCGTTCGGCCGCGGTGATCGCGGCAGGCAGGTCGACCACCCGGACGACGAGACCGGCACATTCGTGGGCGATGTTCTTGAACAGACCGGTCAGGGCACCACCACCCACCCAGCCGATGTCCCCGGCGAGACCGAAGTCACCGCCGAGCGTCGTCGCCGCGGTGAGCGTGGATCGGCCGAGGTCGCCGGAGGCGTTCCGGGCGACGATCCAGCGCTGGCAGGCCGAAAACAGCGAAGCGATCGGTTCGCCGGCGGCGGCCGACCAGGGGCGGCCTTCGCCGGACGGAGTGAGCATCAACAGATGACGGACGGGGCCGGCCGACTCGGCGCGTTCGACGACCATCACGGCCGTGGCCGCGTCATCGGCGCGCCCGATCTCGACGGCCGCCCCTTCCCGACGGAGCCGATCGGCGACTGCCGCCACGCCGTCGTCGGAAGCTTGGGCAACGGCGAGCACGAGCACGCGCTCCCCAGCGAGCCGGGCGGCGGGAGCCGCCGGAAGCGGACGGATGGCGAGGCCGTAGCGGCGCGTGATCGCTCCTTCGTCGCATGGTACCGAGGGAGTCGTCGGCGACGGGCGCGGCGAGCGGGTTGCCAGCACGGCCGCGAGCGACGCCGCAGCCGCCGCGAGGTCTCCGGCGCTGAGCGGCCCTCCGGAAAGCGCCCGCGGTCCACTGCCATCAACGCCGGCGATCATCCACGTGGCGGCGGCGGACAGCGCTGCGGGCAACCCGGCCGGGTCGGATGCCAGCAGCGCCGTGAGGGGAGTGTCGGGGGCCGCGCTGCAGAGGATCCGGCCGAGCGGAGCGTCGCCGCGGACGGCGCGGAAGGCGGGAGCCGAACCGACGGGCCGGCCTGAGCCATCGGTCGTGAACACCGTGCCGCTTCCGGCGAGCGCGATCACGATCCCCGCGGGCCATGGGCCGGAGGCGGCGACGTCGGCGTGCGCTTGGACCGTCGTGACGATCCGCTCGATCGACTGCGCGGCCCCGGGGGCAGCCGCAGGGGACACCAAGGCGACGATGCCGGCGTCGTTCCAGCCAGCCACGGCACCAGGCAGACCGGCGACGCCGACGAGCGTCGTCCCCACAGACTGCTGGCGGATCACCGGCGCGGCATGGCGGCCGAATCCGACGAGGATCGCCGGGCCGTCACGGCCGGCAAGATCGGCGATCACGTCGAGGCCGCCGAGGGCGCGGGCCGGCTCGGCCCACCCTGCTTCGAGGATACCGCGGTCGATTCCGGTCGCATCGGCGACGCCCGCGAGGAAGTCGGCGGTGGTCTGATCGGGGGTCGCGCGCTGCGCTGCAGAGCCGAGCGCCGCCAGCTCTCGGCACCACCCACGGATGGCAGCGGAATGCCGCCGCCCTTCGGCCTGACCGACCACGAACGCCTCACTGGGAGCCCGAGCGGGCGGAGCGACGAAGCTGGCTGACGCCGCAACAACACTGGCGGGCGTTGCATCTGAGTGACCGCCGACGCGCGGGAGCATGTAGTCGAGCAGGTGCCGCAGCGTGCGGAAGTCGTCGAGCGACACGCTCGCGTCAACGCCCAGACCGTAACGCTGGCCGATCTCACCGAACAGCTGCGCCTTGCGGATGCTGTCGATCCCCAGATCACCTTCCAGATCGGCATCCAGCTCGACGATCTCGCGCGGATAGCCCGTCTGCTCGACGACGAAGTCGACGACGAACGCCTCCAGCTCCGCGGCTCCTGCCGCGCTCGCCGGAGCCGCCGCGGCGCTCGCGACCACCGCCGGAGCCGACGCGACCGGCGCCGGAGCCGGTGCAACGGCCGCCACGGCAGCCGTCGACGTCCCCGCCCCGCCGACGCGCGGGAGCATGTAGTCGAGCAGGTGCCGCAGCGTGCGGAAGTCGTCGAGCGACACGCTCGCGTCGGCGCCCAGACCGTAACGCTGGCCGATCTCACCGAACAGCTGCGCCTTGCGGATGCTGTCGATCCCCAGGTCGCCCTCCAGATCGGCGTCCAGCTCGACGATCTCGCGCGGGTAGCCCGTCTGCTCGACGACGAAGTCGACGACGAACGCCTCCAGCTCCGCGGCTCCTGCCGCGCTCGCCGGAGCCGCCGCGGCGCTCGCGACCACCGCCGGAGCCGACGCGACCGGCGCCGGAGCCGGTGCAACGGCCGCCACGGCAGCCGTCGACGTCCCCGCCCCGCCGACGCGCGGGAGCATGTAGTCGAGCAGGTGCCGCAGCGTGCGGAAGTCGTCGAGCGACACGCTCGCGTCGGCGCCCAGACCGTAACGCTGGCCGATCTCACCGAACAGCTGCGCCTTGCGGATGCTGTCGATCCCCAGGTCGCCCTCCAGATCGGCGTCCAGCTCGACGATCTCGCGCGGGTAGCCCGTCTGCTCGACGACGAAGTCGATCACGAACGTCTCGAGCCCGTCACCCTGGGCTGATGGCTTCGCAGCGCCGGCTCGAGCGCTCACCGGGGGCGCGGGCTCGACCCATTCGGCCTTCCCGCCGCTGGCCGCGAGCAGAGCGCAGAAATCGTCGAGCGTCGTGGCGGCCATCACCGCCGCGCGGCGCGACGGCACGCTCTCGAACAGGTGCTCGAGCGCGTCGAGCACGTCGCTCCCGGCGGTGCCGGCGCTCGCCAGTGGGAGGCGGGCGGCATGCTCGGTGAGCAGCGCCACCACGATCTGCTCGAGGCCGCCGACCGGCCGGATGACCGGAGAGGCACCGGCGGCGGCGTTGCGGAGCCGGACCGGCGCCGCCTTGGCGGAAGCATCGATGACCGAGCCGCCGGCGTGGTAGCCATTGCCCGACGACGGATAGGCCGAGCCATTGGTCGCGGCGCTGCCGACAGCCACGTACGGCGCCGGTGCCAGCGGCGCCGCTGCAGCGCCATTGCCGCCATCGTGGCTGCCGTTTCGGGCCGTGCCACTGTCGCCGCCATGGCGGCCGCTGGGCGCGGGAGAAGGAGCGCGGGGTGAACCCGGAGCGTCTGCCGCGTGGCCGTTGGCCAGCATCGCGATCGGCGCGGTCGGTGCCGGTGCCGTGCCCGCCGGAACGGCCGGTGGCCCTCCGCCACCAGCCCGATTGCGGGCGCGCCGCCGTGCCGTGGCATCGAACGACAGGATCGCCGGGTGGGTCGCCACCGCCCTCACCGCGGAGGGCACCGCGACCGCCGTAGCGACTGTTCGCAGCGCCCCGGCAGCCGACAGCTGGTCGCGCAGCCGCCGCAGGTGGTCGGCTCCCGCTTGGCCGCGCTGGTCGAACTGCACCAGCGTCACCCCGGGCAGGCCGTCGAGGATCCGCCGGACCAGACCGGTGAGTACGCCCGACGGGCCGACCTCGACGAACGTGCGGACCCCAGCGGCGTGGAGACGACGGACGACGTCGACCCAGCGGACGCGCTCGGTCATCTGCCGGACAAGGCTCGCGCGGATCGCCGCCGCGTCGACAAGCGGCTCCACCGTCGTGCTGCTCACCAGCGGCAATCGCGGCGTGGCGAACGCCACGGGGGCCAGCGCGCCGGCCAATCGATCGGCGGCAGCCGCCAGCAACGGCGTGTGGAACGGGCTCGGAACGGCCAGCCGCTTGGAGCGGATCCGCGTCGGCTGCAGCCGGGCTTCGAGGGCGTCGATACCGGCGACCGTGCCGCCGACCACGATCTGCTCGGGGGCATTCTCGGCACACACCCACACCGAACCGGCCAGCGGCGCGATCAGGTCGCCGACCGTGGCCCGGTCGGCGATCACCGAGAGCATCGCCCCGCCCCGCGGGCCGTGCTGCAAGACCGCGTCGGCCCGGGCCCGTGTCGCCCGCGCACCGTCGTCGACCGACCAGGCGCCGACTGCCGCCAGCGCCGGGAACTCGCCGAAACTGTGGCTGGCGACGATGTCGGGGGCGAAGCCGAGACGTTCGAGCACGCGCCACGCACAAAGGTCACCGAGATACATCGACCACTGGGTGGCGAGGATGTCGAGCCCGAGCACATGGTCGGCCCGCCACGCCGTCTCGGCGAGCGTCGGCAGGCCGACGCGCCGCGCCATGCCGTCGAGCTCGTCACGCACCGCCGACCCGTCGGCGGTCTCCGTTGCCAACGACCGGAACATGTCGCCGTACTGCGACCCCTGCCCGGGAAAGATCGCCGCCACCAGCGCCCGCCCGCCCGCCGCTGGCGGCGCGATCGGTCGCGCCTGCGCCGCAGGCGCGGCCGGCACGACCGTGGCGGCCGTGGGAACCGGCAGCCCGTTGTCGATGACGAGATGGCCGACCAGCAGCGCGTGGACCGTCGTCACGGTGGCGGCGCGATACCCGGCGGCGTCGGCGGCGGGGATCGCCCGCGGCGCCGCACTGGCGACGATTCCGGGGGCGACCGTGACCTCACCGGCGATTCCCGGCGTTGCCGGCAGCGTACCGCTGGCGAGGCTTCGGGCGAGCTTGACCACCGCCGCGGCACCGGCACCGGCACCACAGTGGCCGACGAGGCCGTCGAGCGATCCGGCCGACCGTGGCGGCCCACCGGCGTTGCCGTATTCCGCCGCCAGGGCCGCGGCCACGACGCCGTCGATCGCCGCCGCACCGCTCCCCGACACCTCGACGGCGCCGATCGCGGTGGGCGGCACGCGCGCCGCCGTCGCGGCATCGTGGACGACGCGCGGGGCGACTTCCTCGAGCGCCACGCCACTGCCGACGCGGACGCCACGGATCACGGCACGGATCGGATCGCCCGCGGCTCGCGCCGCCGCCAGTGACTTGAGGACGAGGACCACCGCGCCCTCGGCCGGGATCCGGCCGCCGGCCGCGTTGAACGGCGCCGCCGGCTCCGCCGTAAGCGCGCCTTCCAGCGACAACCCCTCGAACGCCATCAGGTCCATCGCGCGCTGCCCGGCCGCGCAGACAACGGCGTCGCAGGTCCCCTGGTGGAGCATGTCGGCCGCGGCGGCGATCGCCGCCAGCGTTGAACAATCGCCCGCGTCGAGCGCCAGCGCACCCCCCATCAAATCGAACGACTTGGTGAGGCGGCTGGCGAGGGTGCTGCTGGTAAAGCTGCCCGTCTCGTCGACCAGTGCCGGGAGTTCCTCGAGCACCTTTTTCTCGTAGGCCGCGACGATCGCTTCGATCTCGCCAGCCCCCAGCCCCCGGCGCTGCAGGGCGGCGCGGAGGTGGACGGCGGTCTCGGGGAGCCGGAGCCCCATCTGCAGGTCGTTGGAGAACTCGCCGCCGAACATCGTCCCGACGACGACCGCCGTCCGCGCCCGGTCGAGGCGCGCGGGGCCGCCGAGATCGGCGATCGCGGCGTCGGCCGCCTCGAGGAGCATGAACTGAAGCGGATTGGCGGCAGCGATCTGCTTCGGGGGCACCTTGTGGCGCCGCCAGTCGTACTGGAAACCGATCACGAACCCGCCACGGCCGGCGACGGTGCGCCACGGCCGTGGCCCCGACGGGTCGAGCGCCCGCCGGAGGTTCCACCGGTCCGCCGGTACATCGGCCAGCGCCGGCACGCCACGGTCGAGCAACTCGCCGAACGCCGCGACCGACAACGCTCCGGGCAGTACGCAGCCGATACCGACGATCGCGATGGCGCCGTCGTCACCCGCCGGCGTCGGTCGCACCACGGACGGCGCCCGTGCCGGTGCCGACTCGGCAAGCGCGAGGTGGACGTTGAGCCCGCCGATGCCGAAGGCGTTCACCGCCGCGCAGCGCGGGCCACCGTCAGCGCGCCGTGGCCAGGGGAGCGACTCGCGCGGCACCGAGAACGGCCCCTCGTCCCAACAGAACTCCTCGTTGAGCTCGCGGCAGGTCGAGCCGGGCGGGATGACGCCGTGTTCCATCGCCAACACGACCTTGACGAGGCTCGCCAGCCCCGCCGTCTCCAGCGTGTGGCCGATGTTCGCCTTGACGCTGCCGATCGGGATCCGCCGTCCGGCCGGCAGGTGCTTGCCGAGGAGACTGGCCAGCGCCCCCAGCTCGGTCGCGTCGCCGACTTGGGTGCTGGTGGCGTGGGCCTCGATGTAGTCGATGTGCGACATCTCGGCTGGATCGGGGTAGGCCCGCTCGACGGCGAGCATCTGCCCCTCGCGGCGCGGAGCCCAGAGGCTCTTGCCCTTGCCGTCGCTGGCTACCCCGATGCCGCGGATCACGGCGCGGATCCGGTCGCCGTCGGCCTGCGCCCGCGACAGCGTCTTGAGCACCAACGCCACGTAGCCTTCGGCGGTCACCAGCCCGTCGGCGTCACTGCCGAACGGACACGAGCCGGTGTTGCTCACCGACTGGGCGGCGGAAAACAGCACGAGGCTGTCCGACTTGCAGTACGAGGCGCCACCGACGATCGCCTGGTCGATCCCGCCGGTCGCCAGCGACCGGGCGGCAATCGCCAGCGCCTGCAGCGACGAGGCGCATGCCGCATCGACCACCAGGTAGGGCCCGTCGAGCCGCAGCGCCTCCTGGACGATCCGGGCGGCGCCGAGGGCCTCGAGATCGAGCCGCTCCCCAGGAAGGCGCCCCGGGTAGCGGTCGCGGATCGCCGCGGTGACCTCGGCGGCGACCGCCGCCACGTCGGGGCCGAGCAACCGCCGCGCCACGTCGACGTCGCCGAGAAGCGTCGCCGTCTCGTCGATCCCGGTGCCGTAGACGATGTCGCCGATCCGCGTGCTGCCGCCGGTGTGCCCCACGTAGACACCCGTCCGACGGTCGGCCGGCATCGCGAACGGATCGAGTCCGGCATCGCGGCACGCCTGGGCGGTGACTTCGAGGAACACCACGTGGGCGATGTCGTAGCGGTGGCGCATCTCCTCGGTGATCGGGCAGGTCCGCGGATCGGGCTGCCGCTCCGAAACCAGCGCCCCCATCTCCGAATAGGAACGCCCCAACTGGCCCTTCCGCGGGTCGAAGTACAAATCCCGCGGCAGGCGCGACTCAGGGAGCGGCCCCCAGGCGACTCCCCCCGATTCCACGAGCCGCCAGAACGCGTCGAGCCCATCGGCGCCCGGGAGCCTGCAGGACATGCCGACGATTGCGAGTGGTTCCTGCAAGGCTGATCCTCGTCCTTGGCGTGTGTACGGTCCCGCCGTAACCCTGCCACGACGGGCGGGACACCGGACGGGTCGGGGAAGCGGGCAGATGTCCGGCGGAAAGCCGGCTCGGATCGGTCTCGGGAGGGCGCGGTACGTGCCGTGAGGCGTCCAACACCCTTCCCTGGGATCCGCACGACACCCACGCCAGCAACCCGCCGCGGGCATCGCCGCTCACCGCCGGGTCGGCTGTCGACCGGACCGGGGGTGATCGCGTGCGTCGGGTCGGACTACGGGCTGCCCGCGTGACCGGGACGGTCGCCGGGAAGCCACGGATCACCGGCCGCTGGGCCGACTCCGACGCGGAAGTGAGTATGGATGGACGGGAAGAAGTGTCAAGAAATCCCAGGAAAACTACGTTCCCAGGCGGCCCCCTTCCGACCGTTGCAATTGCTAGAAACAATCGCTCTCGCGCTTTTCCCGTCCGCGAGGCCGGGTTGCCCCCGGGCTCGTGCGACTGAATGGAACCGCTTTCGCCTTTCGAGACGCTGCTCCTCGTCGACCGCAGGCGGGGCTACCCGATGGACTTCCTGCTCGAAGTCCAGCTCGAGGGCCCCCTCGACCGCCGCCGGCTCGAAACCGCGGTGGCGGCGGCGGCCGCCTGTCACCCGAGGATGCGGATGCGGATCGGCCGCCGCGGCAGACGCTGGGTCTGGCTGCCCCCCGACACCGACCCCGCGGTCGAGTGGTGGCCCCTGTCGGCCGACCGGGCGGCCGCCGATCCCTGGCGACCGTGCGACGCGACCCGCTCCAGCGGGCTGCGGGTCGTCGCGCTGGAGCGCGAGCGGGATCCGGGTGGGCCGCCGCGGTGGAGCGTGGTCCTGGTGGTCGATCACACGGTCTGCGACGGTCTGGCCTGCATCGAGTGGCTCGGCGCGATGTGGACGGCGTACCACACCGGGCAACCACCCTGCGGCGGCGACCTTCCGGCAGTCGTCCGGCGCCAGGCACCGTCCGCTCCCCAGACGAGCGCCGCCCCACGGCCGGCGGTCCCCGACACCCGCCGCCTGGCACGTGAGTCGGGGAGTTTTGCCCGGCTCCGGCCGGCGGTGCTCGCCCCCTTCGCCACCCCGACCGCGCCCGTCCCCGACGAACCACTCGCCCCCCCCTACGCCTGCGTCGTCTTCACTCCCGACCAGACACTTCGCTTGTGGGGGATCGCCAGCGCGGCCGGAGTGACCGTCAACGATCTCCTCGTCGCGGCCGCGATGCGCACCGCCCTCGACTGGAACGCCGCGGCGGGGACCCCGGCCCGCCACGTGCGCATCAACATGCCGGTCAGCCTCCGCGACCCTGGCGCGACGGTTCCGACCGGCAACCATATCGGCTACGCATTTCTCGACCGGTCGGCGGAGGAGTGCGGCGATCCCACGACGCTCGTCCGCTCACTGGCGGCGGCGAGCCGCTGGATCAAGGAAACCGGTGCCGCCGCCCAGTTTCTTCACGCCGTCGAGGCCCTCGAACGCGTGCCGGGATTGCTGTGGCTGCTGACCCGCCTCCCTCTGTGCCTGTCGACCGCGGTGATCAGCAACGTCGGCAACCTCGCACCCCGCCTCCGTGCCGCGGTGCCGATCGTCGACGGTCGCCACGCTCCCCGTGATCTCCTGCTGACCGGCATCGTCGGGGTTCCCCCGCTACGGCCGCGGACCCGCGCGGGGGTCGGGATCATGACCTACGCGGGCAGCCTCCGGCTCGCGGTCCACACCGACGAGCGGCACCTCGGCGCCGGTGCGAGCGCCGCCTTCGCGGAGCTCGTGCGCCGCGCCATCGACGACACGGCGGCAGCGCTCGCGGCTTCCACGCCCGGCGGATGACATCGACCCGATCGGCGGGGAAACGGCGCCGCGATGGACTTTTGCCGGCGGCTGATAGATTGCTTCGACCCCGGCCCGCCACTGTCCACGGCAACCGGCGGCCCTCGAGCCAGGATCGCTCCGTCGCCATGATCGTCTGCCCGCCCGATTCGTTTCCCGTCGATCCTTCGGCCCGGCAGATCCTCGTCACGGGCGCCACGGGGTTGCTCGGCTCGTACGTCGTCCGCGACCTGCTCCTCGCCGGCGAGCGACCGCTGCTGCTGGTACGTCCCGATCGCAAACGTGATCCCGCCATGCGCATCGAGGCGATGGTCGCGGCCTGGGAGGGGGACCTCGGGCATCCGCTCCCCCGCCCGACCGTGGTCGCCGGCGACATCGGCGCCCCGCGCTGCGGTCTCGACGACGACGCCGTCCGCGATCTCGGGGAGCACTGCCGGGCGATCCTCCACAACGCCGCGTCGCTGACGTTCCACGGCGCGGACCGCGACGGCGACCCATGGCGCACCAACGTCGGCGGCACCGCGCACGTCGTCGGGTTGGCCCGCGCCGCCGGCATCGGCGAGTTCCATCACGTCTCGACGGCGTACGTCTGCGGACTGCGCTCGGGGCGCGTGCTCGAGACCGAGCTCGACGTCGGCCAACGGTTCGGCAACGACTACGAGCGTAGCAAGGTCGAGGCCGAAACCCTGGTCCACGGCGCCGATCACCTCCGGTCGGTGACCGTCTACCGTCCGGCGATCATCGTCGGCGACTCGCGTTCCGGATTCACCTCGACCTACCACGGTTTCTACGCCCTGGCGCGTCTCGGCCACACCCTCCTCCCGCGGATGCTCCTCGGATCGACCAGTGGTCGCGCCCTGCTGCGGCTGCTGCGGATCGACGGCCGCGACCGCAAGAACTTCGTCCCCGTCGACTGGGTCTCGCAGGTCATGTGCCATCTCGTCCGTACCCCGGCGGCACATGGCCGGACGTTTCACCTCACCCACCCCGAGCCGGTGTCGACGGGCACGATCGCCTGCGTCGTCCAGGAGGCTGTCGAGCGGTTTTCCCGGGCCGCCTCCCCGGACGACCCCGACGTCCGCGACGAGCGCTGGTTCGCCGACGAGTTCCGGTCACAGCTCGGCGTGTATCGCAGCTACCTCCGCTGCGATCCCGATTTCGACCGCGCGGCGACGGTGGCCCATGCCGGTCAGTTCCCCTGCCCGACGATCGACCACGAGTCGCTCCTCCGCATGGCCCGATTCGCGATCGAGTGCGACTTCGGCCGCCGCGTCCCGCGCGAGCGGCCGCCGAAGTCCGCCTGCGGCGCTTGTGCGGGATAGGCACGCGATGCCGCCGGACGCCGTCGCACCGATCGCGCGGCGGGGGCGGCAACCGCTCCAGCCGGGGTCCGCACCCGGTCGATGCTCGGAGGTGAGGTGGCCGGCGATGGCCGCCCGCCGTCCCACCCCGAGGTCCGTGCCATGCCCAAACGCACCTGGCGGCTCGTCACCCGCGCCACCGATGGCAGCCTCGTGATCCGCGACTTCGACTCCGCCGAGGGGATCCAGCGGAGCCACCTCCAGGTCGGCACCGACGATTGCAGCGTCGACCTCGACCTCCGCGGGGCCCCGGTGTTCCGCAAACTCGTCGGGCCGATGCCGGAGGGGCGCGACGTCGTCCGCTACGAGACCCCCGACGTCTTCGAGGCGATCACCAAAGAGTGGGCCCTGCCCCGCCCGCCGCGCCGGCGCGTGCGGCGCGGCGCCGCGACGACCCCCGACGCCGGATCGGAGCCCACGCCCGATCCGGCCGGCTGAGTCCTCCCCGGCGCTCCGGAGCCCACCATGGCCGACACGGTGTTCGGGAAGATCATCCGCGGCGAGATCCCCGCCCGGATCGAGCACGACGACGACTCCTGCCTCGCGTTCCACGACGTCGCGCCGCACGCCCCCGTCCACGTGCTCGTGATCCCGAAGCGGCCGATCCGCGCACTGTCCGACCTCGGGCCCGGCGATGCGGCGCTGGTCGGTCATCTGGTGGTCGTCGCCACGCAGATCGCCGCCCGGCTCGGGCTCGCCCACGGCTACCGCCTGGTCGTCAACTGCGGCCGCGACGGCGGCCAGTCGGTGGACCATCTCCATGTCCACCTCCTCGGCGGTCGTGCGCTCGGCTGGCCGCCGGGCTGACGCTCGGCGTGCGCGCCCCGTGGCGGCCTCGGTCGGTCACTGCCACCACTGGCGGAAGCGGTCGATGATCCCGGCCGGCGCGGGCTGCCGGGCGGTCCGTTCCTTGGGCCGCGGGGTTCCCGTCGTTCCCGGACCGGGTGCTGCCGGGCCGGCCGGCACCGCACCCGCGACGGGCGGTTCGGCGGCGGGCACGACGAAGGCCAGCAGGAACCGAGCCCAGGGCTCGTCGAGCTCGAGTAGGCAGCGCCCGAGATCGGTCTCGCCGCGATGGTGGTCGACGAGCGCCAGCAGCTTGGTGATCTGCACGCGCTGCGACTCGTCGAACGCCAGATCGAAGACGCGCACGTCGTCGATCTCGACTGCCCCGGGGCCGAGGAGATCGAGCCGGACGCGGAGCGACTCCAATCCTGCCGTGGGCAGGTCGTCGACCTGGAGCACGAACTGCGACCACGACCGCGACAGCGGCATCGCCCCGGGTGCCATCCCGACCGGGGCGAAGCGGTAGTACTCGCGCCCCCCTTCGAGACCCTCGAGGGCGATCCGCAGCGGCGGCTGCGTCGACTCGGTGGGGATCCGCAGCCAGACGGCGACGCTGATCCGCCCGGTGGCCGGCGCCGGAAAGGGATTGCTGCGGAGCGTGGCCAGGCCGGTGACGGTGGCGAACTCGGCGGCACGGCCTTCGCCACCGGCGCCGGGAGCGACGCCGCGGAGCGTGCCGCGTTGCGGTTCGAGCAGCTCCCAGCCCGCGACCCGGTCACCCAACTCGGGTTGCTCGAACGCGGGGTTGTCGAGGACCGGCAGCGGGAGCGGCGTCTCGAGGACGGCGCGGCGCCGTCGCAGTCCGGCGACGAGGTCGTCGACGACGCCGGCCACGACCGGGTCGAGCAGGGCATCGACGCGGTCGAAGCGGACGGGGCCGGCGAACAGCACCGTGCGCTCCTCCCACGGTGCGAGGGGCACGGCGAGCGACCGACCGTCGGACGCCAGCGCCGCGCCGGTCGCCGGCTCGTCGGCGGAGGGCACCGTCTCCGCCGCGACCAGCTGCGCCGTGCACGGCTCACCGCAGCGGTTGACGAGGCTCACCCAGGTCGCGTCATCGGCGGCACCGGCGAACGCCGCCAGCGGCGCCGCGGCGCGCGGGATCGCCGTCATCGGCACCGCCGGCAGCGCGGCGCGGGCGCGCCGGGTGCGGGACTGGATCTCGTCGGCCGACACGGTGGAGAGCGACTCGTCGATCACGAGCACCACGTCCCCACCGGCAAACACGGCTGCCGACGGGCGCCGCGCCGCGGCGCCCGCGAGGACGGCACGGCAGTCGATCGACTCCGGTGCATCGCCCCGGAGCGGCATGTGCTGGACGGCGGTGCCGAGGTCGAGGGAACGCGGCTGGGAGACGAGGACCGCGGCGCGCCGTGCCGCCGGCGGCCCCGGGGCGACGGCGCGGTTGGCCCGCTCGACGATGCCGGCCTCGACGATGTCGGCCGTCGCCGCGGTCACGTGAGGAATGCCGACGACGATCGAGCCGTGGGCCGCCAGCCGCGCCAGGTCGAGTCCCGCCTCACGGGCCAGGTCGCCTTCGGCCGCGGCGGTCGACACGAGCGCGCGGAATCGTGCCGCCAGGTCGCCGGCACTGAACAGCGTCGTCGGCACGAGGGTGAGCGTCCAGTCGGGGTCGACGCTGCGGACGATGTCGGCGAGGCGGTGATGGAATCGGGCGACCTCGGCGGCACGCCACTCCAGCCACGGCTCGCGGAGCGGACCCTCGACCAGCGCCGCCCGCCGTGCGAACCGCTCCGGTCCCGGCGCGGCGACAGGCTCGAGGCCCGCCGCGACAGGACCAGCCGCGGCGAGGAACCGACGGAACGTCGCGTCGTCGAGGGCAGTGGCGACTCCCGGGAGGTGCAGCCAGCCGTCGTGCGGCATCACCAGCGCCAGGCCTTCGACCGCCGGTTCGCCACGGAGCCGCGCGGCCAGTTCGCCGACGACCTCGGCACAGGCGTCCTGGACCCGGGGATCGAGGATGTTGTATCGCCCGGCGACTCCGGGCCCGCGCCGCGGCCGCCCGTCGGCACCGACGCACACCAGGCCGGTGGGATCCCCGGCCCCTTCGGCAAGCAGCGCCTCGATCACCGGCAGCGGCCCCGTGCCGGCGATCGCGGGAACCAACCGGAGGCGTTCGCGGGCGAACAGCCGGCAGGCCAGCGCCAGCGCGTCCTTCGGCACCGGGTCGAGCCGGCCGTTGAACGAGCCCCCGCCGTCCCAGCGCGGGGCGGTGCCGAGCGTCGCCGACGGCCAGACGGCCCCGCCGTCGGCGGCCACGGTGACCACGGCGCCGTCGGCCCCCTGCGCGGCGAGCCACTCCGCCAACGACCGGCATCCGACGAGCAGACCGTGCCAGTCGTCGACGCCACGCCCGGTCGCACCATCGACGCGCCGCACTCCCCCGAAGCGCTCGAAGTCGGGCTCGGCAAGGAACGCGAGCAACGTGCGCCGCGCTTCCCCCGCGCCTGCCGACGGAGCCGGCGGGAGCCGCTGCGGACCGGAGAGGACACGGACCCGGCCGATGTGGAGCGGTGTCCGCTGTGCGGCGTTGGAGAGCACGACCACGCCGGCGCGGGTGTGTGGCCAGAACACGAACCGATGCGTGGCGATCCCCTCGGCGACCGGGTGCGAGCGCGTCGCGAGCGGGCGCTCGACGACGAATCCGCCGGCGGCGGTCGCACGGACCTCGCTGCCCACCTGCTCGAGGACGGTGATCCCGACCATCGCATCCTGGTCGATCGGGTACTCGACCTCGACGACGTGCGGATGCGCCGGCTGGAGACCGGCGACGGCGATCCCCTCCCACGACACCTGCCCCGCGCCCGGCGCCGGAGGCAAGCTGAGCATGGCACCGGCGGGATGCGGCACCAGCGTCGAATCCCCGACTGCCAGGAGGCCGGTGAACTTCGGCACCATCTCGCCGACCGCCGGCAGCTTCGGCAGCGGCACCGGCAGCGAAGGCAGCGGCACACGCCCCATCGCGCCGCCGGCCAGCGGGAGATTGGCGGGCACCACGGCCGGCACCTTGACGCCCGGCAACCGGCGCAGCCGCTCGAGGAGCCGGGGACTGCCCGGGTCGACCTCGCAGACCTTCTTCCACTCAGCGATCGGCGACACCGGCGCCGCGGTCGAAACCGCGACACACTGCACCGTCCGCGTCGCGATCGGGCGCGACCAGCGCAGCCCGGACCGCTCCACCACCTCGAGGACGATGTCGTAGGCCCCCTCGCGGACCGGCAGCGCGAGCTCCACCGGCACCGGTTCGAACGCCCGGGCCCCGTCGGCGGCAATCTCGCGGAGGAGCACGGCCTGGGTGGCGTGCGACTCGCCGTCGTCACTGGCCACCACCCGGGCCCGGAGCTCGACCGATGTGCTCCCGGCGGGCCGGCCGGCGAGCAGCGGGTGGACCTCGAACCGGACGGTGTCGCCCGGCCGGCGTAACGTCGGCAGCGGCGCGTCGGGCACGGGTCCTGGCGCGGGGAAGACGACGCGGAGCTCGTCCCCACCAGCGCGCTCCAGTGACAGCCGGTTGGCTTCGGCGTCGAGCGGCTCGAGCGCCGGGCTGCCGAGCAGGTCGGAGACCGCGACCGTGGTGGTGACCGGGGTGGCGGCGCCGTCGGCCGCCAGCGCGACCTCGATCCGCGCCGTGGCCCAGTCGGGGATCGCGATCTCGATGCCGTCGAGCACGACGCGTTCGCCGCCGGCAACGACCTGCAGGTGACCGTCTCGGGGGTGAATCCGCGCCACCGCCTCGGGATCGGCGGCGAGCGGCCGCCACGCCGGCAGCGGGAGCACCTGCCCCGTCGGGGCGAGCACGCGCACGGTGCCGCTCCAGCCACGTGGTCGGCCCCCGCCCCACGTGATCCGCACCGTCACCGGCGGCCCGACGGCGCCGGGCTCGTCGGCGCTCGCCGGAGCCAGCGCGGTCAGGGCGGCGAGCAGTTTGGCGACGGCCGGGAGCGCGCGGCACCGGCCGGGGCGGTCCCCACGGAACGAACGTCGCTGGCGGAGGGGACAGGGCATGGAGACGACCCGGCACCGGCCGGCAACCGCGCGACCGGCGTGTCTCCCGCGAGACCACCGTCACGGCCGGCGTGCTGCGGGTGGCGGGAGCACCCGGAGGGGGCGGGAGGATAGCCACGAGGGGAACGGCGGAGAAGAGCCGTTTCGGCCGCCCCTCAGGTTGCCGGCTCCCGGGCCGCCGGCGAGAGCGGACGTAACCAGGCATCCGCGGCCGCCTCGTCCGCCCCGTCCACCACGCCTTCCCCGACCGACGAAACCAGCGCTGCGAGCTCCTCGGCAACCTGCGGCGAGCGGTCGGCGACGTCGCAGATCCTGAAAAAATCGTCGGGCTGGGCATACAGCCGGCGCGCCGCGGGTATCCCGCTGTCCGTCGTCCGGGCGACGTGCATCGACCAGGCGTCGGTGACGACTGCCCCTCCGCCGGGCCCGGCGACCACCACCCGGTCCCGCGGCGGCGGTGCATCACCGGCGAGCATCGAACCGAGGTCGTGGCCGAGCCAGGGCGTCCCCGGAAGGCTCGACGGCCCGCCGAGAAGCGCCGCCAGCGTCGCGCCGAGGTCGGCCGGAATGACGAGTCCCCGCTCTCGCTGCGCCGCGTCGGCCACCGCCGGTGCGCGGAGGATCGCCGGGAGGTGCACGATGCCGCCGTCGGGAGTCTCGATCTCGCGCGGGCCGACCGCGCCGTGGAGGCCCAGCGCCATCCCGCGGATCCCACACACGAGCACGGCCCAGTCGGGCGGCACCGCCGCCAGCAGGTTCGCCAGGCAGTGGTCGAGAAGCGACACCTGTCCGGCGAACAGTTGGCGGATGCCGACCAGATCGTCGGGATCGGTGGCGGCGGTGACGGCGAACGCCGGAACCTCGGCGCCGGCCGGCGGCGGCGGATCGTCGGGATCGACGAACGCGTCGCGGAACCCCTCCGGCGCGTCCCACACCCGGCCGAGGCTCGTCGCATGGCACCACACACAGCCCCGCGCCACGCTCCGCAGCGCGGTTGTCGCCGCGGCGGCGAGGCATCCGAGCGCCGTCTCCTCAACGCTCGCCGCCACGCGCCGCCGCCGCGGCAGCGGTACGACGGTCACCCGGCCGGCGGCGGCCAGCGCCGGCGCCAGCGCGGAATCGTCGTCGGTGATCACCACCAGCCCGTCGGCGAGCCGCGAAGCGACCTCGGCGAGCCCACCGCCGGCGGCGAGCGCCGCGAGCGTGGCACCCGCGACGGTCGTCGTGGCGAAGAGCCGATCGAAGACGAGCCCGCTGGCGGCGAGGCCGTCGAGGGCCGGCGTCGCCACCCACGTCGAACCGTACGCGGGCAGGATCCAGGCCGGCAGCCGGTCGATCGTGACGACCAGGGCACCGGCAGCTGCCCGGGCCGTCGCCGCTGTCGACGACTCAGCCGATCCCATGCATCATCCGGCGGATCCCCTTCGACAGGGCGATCAGCACCAACCCGGCGACGACAGGGATCGCCGTGTAGATGAGGAAGAACACCGACAGGCCGTACTTCTCCGAGATCGCGTCGATCATTCCGCCGGTGATCCCGGCGGCGTAGTTGGCGACGGCGGAGGCGAAGAACCAGATCCCGAACATCAGCCCGACCAGCCGCGCCGGCGCCAACTTGCTCACGTACGACAGCCCGACGGGCGACACGAACAGCTCACCGAGCGTGTGGAACAGATAGGCGATCACCAGCCACGACATGCTGAGGTTCGCCGTCTTGGCCCCCTTGGGAACGCCCATGCTCGCCAGCGCCAGCGCCGCGAAGCCGACGCCGAGGAGGATCAGGCCGAAGCCGAATTTGACAGGTGCCGAGGGGTTGAAGCGCGTCTCCCAGATGCGACCGATCAACGGTGCCAGGGCGATGATGAAGAACGAGTTGAGGATCTGGAACCACGACGCCGTGACCTCGATCTCGTTCCCGCGGACCCGCTTCACCACGGCCGCCTGCTTGCTGGCGAAGTTGGCGGCCTGGGCGGGAGCGAGGATCCGGAGCTTGCCCGCCCCCCCCTTCCCCTCGAGGTCGACGACGAACACCTCCTCCCCTTCGCGGAGCGGCGTCTCGGTGAGGATCGTCGCGACGATCGGCTCCGCCGCCCCCGCCCCTACGTCCGCGGGCGCCGCCAGCGGCGTCACGGCCAGGTCGTAGGACTGCATGTTGAATTCACGGTTGAGCCGCCAGATCGCCGCCCCCCAGATGATCACGAAACTCAGCACGATGAACGCGTTGGACAGTGCGATCCGGTCGTGCGTGGCGCGGACGAGGTTGACGAGCACCCAGGTGACGATCCCCAGCGGGATCAGCGTCAATAGCGCGTCGATCCAGAAGAAGGTCGTGGCCGCCGAACCGGTCAGGACGCGGCTGGTGTAGTCCTTGGCGAAGATGTTCATCGACCCACCGGCCTGCTCGAACGCCATCCAGAAGAAGATCGAGGCGAACGACAGGATGCCGATGACGATCAACCGGTCCTTGACGACCGCAGCCTCGTCGGCGGATTCGGCGACATCCCTGCCTGCCGTGCCGTCGCGCCGCTCCGGCGCGAGGCCGAGGTCGCCGAAGATCCCCTGCCCGAATTGGAACATCAGCATTCCGAGGAACATGAAGATCCCGGCCAGCCCGAAGCCGTAGCTCCACGACACCTTCTCGCCGATGTAGCCGCAGAACAGCATCCCCAGGAACGCACCGGCGTTGATGCCCATGTAGAAGATCGTGTAGGCCGAGTCCTTCTTCGCCGGATGGTCCTTGTAGAGGTGGCCGACGATCGACGAGATGTTGGGCTTGAAGAACCCGTTGCCGGCGATCAACAGCGCGAGCCCGGCATAAAACGCCGTCCGTGATTCGAGCGCCATCGACGCATGGCCGAGCGTCATCAGCAGGGCACCGAGCAGCACGGCCCGGCGGTAGCCGAGAAACGCGTCGGCGATCATGCCGCCGAGCACGGGCGTCACGTACACCAGCCCCGTGTACCAGGCATACAGCCCGAGGGCTTCCTGGCGCGTCCAGCCCCAGCCGCCCGCGGCCATGTCGCTGACGAGAAACAGCACCAGCAAGGCGCGCATCCCGTAGTAGCTGAACCGCTCCCACATCTCGGTGAAAAACAGCAGGAACAGCCCCGGCTTGTGCCCGAAGACCGTGTCATCCCCGGGGGAGCCGGCATCATCGGCTCCGACGCTGTGCGTGCTCATGGGCTATCCGTGAGGGCGGATCGGACCGGTGGGGAACGCCAAGCCGGTCCGGACTTCGGACGCGAACGGTCGCCCCACGATGTCGAAACGGCTCCAGAGGATACCGCGGAGGGAGTGCGGACCATAGCCGGCACGGGGGCCGGCACGCACCCCACGCAGCCTGTCAGTGTCTGCACGGAGGTGTTATCCTGCGTGGAAGCTGGTGGCCGCGGGACGAACCCAGTCGCTTCCGCACCCGCCGTCGCCCTGCCCCGATCGCTGCCGTTCCGCCCGGGAGATTTCCGATGCCTGCCTGCCACGACACGCCCTCCGCCGACCGCCCCGAACGCCGCCGGTTCCTCGCTGCCGCGCTGGCCACCGTGGCTCCGGCCGTCGTTCCCGGCCTGCTCCGTGCCGCGCCCGCCGACGGGCAGCCGCTGTTCAAGATCTCGCTGGCCGAGTGGTCGCTCCACAAGACGCTGTTTTCCGGCAAGCTCGACAATCTCGACTTCCCTCGGGCCGCGAAGGAGGACTACGGCATCGACGGCGTCGAGTACGTCAACCAGTTCTTCAAGGACAAGGCCAAGGACACCGCCTACCTCGGGGAACTGGCGAAACGCTCCGCCGACGCCGGCGTGACCAACGTGCTGATCATGTGCGACGGCCTCGGCGATCTCGGCAACCCCGACGCCGCGGCCCGGACCAAGGCGGTCGAGAACCACTTCCCGTGGGTCGAGGCGGCGAAGCGGCTGGGATGCCACTCGATCCGCGTCAACGCTGCCAGCAAGGGTTCGTTCGAAGAGCAGCAGAAGCTCGCAGCCGACGGCCTCGGGCGGCTCGCCGACTACGCGGCGCAGATGGGGATGAACGTGATCGTGGAAAACCACGGTGGTCTGTCGAGCAACGGCGAGTGGCTGGCCGGGGTGATGAAGATGGTGGCCAAGCCCAACTGCGGCACGCTTCCCGACTTCGGCAACTTCTACGACTACGACCGCTACCGCGGAGTCGAGGAGTTGATGCCGTTCGCCAAGGGTGTCAGTGCCAAGAGCCACGAGTTCGACGCCGCGGGCAACGAGGTCCGCACCGACTACCAGAAGATGCTGCGGCTGGTGATGGCCGCCGGCTACCACGGCTGGATCGGCGTCGAGTACGAGGGAGCCGCTCTGCCGGAACCGGAGGGAATCCGGGCGACGAAGAAGCTCCTCGAGAAGGTCCGCGCGGAGATGGCGGCCTGACAACCATTGTCCGTTGTCGCTGCGGGCCATCGGCCGGTACAGTGCGTCGAACCGAGGCTGGGTCGGCCATTCCAGCTGACGCTGTCCCTCACTGCCAAGCCTTCCCGCCAGTCATCATCCCGCCCCGCATGCCTCGCTCCCCCGCCCCCGGCCGCAATCCGGCCGACGAAGCCGCCCTCCGACTCGTCCGCACCGCCCAAACCCACGTTGGCCGCGGCTTGTTCGCACGGCGGCGGCTCGCCGCGGGCACCGTCGTCGGGGAGATCCGCGGCACGGTGTGCGACGCCCATCCCCCCGATCCGACCTATTGCATGGAGCTTCCCAGTGGCCGGCTCCTCGAACCCGCGGCGCCATTCAGGTTCCTCAATCACTGTTGCGATCCCAACTGTGAGCTTTTCTACTGGTGCGAAGACGACGGGCGGGCGAGCGAGGAAGACCGCCTCTGGGTGCAGACGATCCGCGACGTGGCACCGGGCGAGGAGTTGCTGATCGACTACGCCTGGCCGGCCGATGCCGCGATTCCGTGCCGGTGCGGGGCCGCCAACTGCCGCGGGTGGATCGTGGATCCGGACGAATGGCATCTCCTCACCCCCACGACACCGCCGTCCTCCGCCCCGGCCGCGGATGGCGACTTCCCGCGCTTGCCGCCGTCCTGATCTGCTCGGCGCTGGCCGGCGTGGGGCTCTCGCGGCTGCGGATCGACGACGATCTCCGGGCCCTGCTCCGTGGCAGCGACGGCGACTTCGCAGTCATCGACGAGATCGCCGGCCGGTTCGGATCGCCCGACCGCGACTGCATCGTCCGCGTCGCGGTCCCCGACGGCGAGCTGTTCGCCCCTGACGCGCTCGACCGGATCCGCCGGCTGTGTGCCGAACTGAGCGCGATCGCCGGTGTGGCCGAGGTCCGCTCGATCCTCGACATCCGCCGCCAGGGCGCCGCCGGCGGTCTGCTGCCGGTGATCCCCCGCACCCAGGGGCCACTGTCCGCCGAAGCTGCCGAGGCCGCCCGCCAGCGCGCCACGCGTCACCCGCTGATCGCCGGGCACATGCTCTCCTCCGACGCCGCGGCGACGCTGGTGCTCGTCCGTCTCGCTCCGGGTGAGGATGCCCCGGCCCGCGCGGCGCCGGTGCTCGAGCGGATCGAGGCCTGCCTCGCTGCCGCCCGCGGCCCGCTCGACCTCGAGCTCACCGGCCTGCCGCCGCTCCGCCATGCGGCGGCCGCGGCGCTGCGGCACGACATGCTCGTGTTCAACACGACGGGGCTGTGCCTGGCGGTGATCCTCTCCGCGGCCGTGGCCCGCAGCCTCCGCTCCACCGTGGTGGCGTGCGTACCCCCCACGATCGGTGCGGTGTGGGCGATGGGGATGCTCGGCCTGTGCGGCGCCGAGATCAACATTCTCACCAGCGTCGTGCCGTCGCTGGCGCTGGTCGTGGGGACCTGCGACTCGATCCACTTCATCGAGGACATGCGCCGCAGCGCCCGGCGCGGCGTCGATCCGGTCGACGCCTCGGCCGCCGCGATCGGCCGGGTCGGCGTGGCCTGCGGCGTCACGAGCCTGGTAACGGCCGTCGGCTTCGCATCGCTGGCCGCCGCGCGGATCGACGCGGTGCGCACGTTCGGGATCTCGGCGGCCGCCGGCGCCGTGGCGAGCTTCCTCGCCGTCGGCCTGGTGACCCCGCTGCTGGCCTCGACCCGGTTCTGCAACGGGATGCGCCTCGGCCGTTCGAGCCGCACCGCGGGGCGGGCGGCCGGGGTCGTCGCGGCCTTCGCGATGCGCCATGCCCGGCCCGTCGCGGCGCTCGGCTGCCTCGCCCTGGTCGCCCTGTCGTGGTCGGCCAGCGGCATCGACGCCGACACCCGCGTCGTCGACGCGCTGCCGCGCACGGCGCCGGCGTCGCGGGCGCTGGTCGAGGTCGACCGCGACTTCGGCGGTGCGATGGGGGTCGACGTCCTCGTCCGCTGGCCGGAGGGACTCGACTGGACCGACGATGGCGTCGTCACCGCGCTCGGCGCGGTCCACGAAGCGCTCGCCGACGGTCCCCAGCCCCTCCCCGCGGTGTCGCTGGCGAGTGTCGTCGAACCGCTCCCGCAGCGCACGCGTCAGCGGCTCGACCCGGACGACTTCCGCGACCTCGTCGACGCCGACGCGCGGACGGCCGTGGTCCGCGCCCGCGTCCGCGACCTCGGCAGCCGGACGCTCGAGGGTGTCTACGATCGGATCGACGACCGCCTCGACCGGCTGTCGGCCGACCGCCCCGGGTGGCGTTTCCAACTCGCCGGGATGTCGGTCGTCTCGGCGCGGAACATCCGCCAGCTGATCCGCGACCTCGGCTCGAGCCTGCTCCTCGAGCTGGCGGTGATCGGCTCGATCCTCGCGATCGCCTTCCGCTCGCCGGTCGTCGGGCTGGTGAGCCTCGTCCCCAACGTCTTTCCGCTGGCCGCGATCGGAGCGGTGGTCGTCGCCAGTGCGGCCACGCTCGAGCCGGCCACGGTGATCGTGTTCAACGTCTGCCTCGGCCTCGCCGTCGACGACACCGTCCACGTGCTCGCCGCGGTCCGCCGCCACCGCCGCGCCGGGGTATCGATGGCCGGCAGCCTGCGCCGGGCCGTCGCCGAGACCGGCAACGCGATCGTCATCGGCGGCGTCGTGCTCGCGATCGGATTCGCGACGGTGACGGTCAGCTCGGTGCCGTCGCTGTCGGGATTCGGCCGGCTCGCCTGTGCCGCGGTGGCGGCGGCGACCGTTGCCGAATTGATGCTCCTCCCGGCGCTGATCCTCGTCGTCGACGACGCCCTGCGGCGCTTCCTGCCGCGGTACCACGACGGGATCTTCACCGGTTCCGACGAGACCCCTCCCGACGTCCCGGCGGAGCTTGCCGGGACGGAGCTGGTGGGCTGACGCCGCCCTGTCAGCGGGCCCGGGGTGCAGTGTCGTGGACGATCTCGGCGACCGTCGCCACGGCGTCGGCGATCTGCTCCTCGGTGTGCTCGCAGGTGATGAAGAACCTGACCCGTGCCGCCGCCTCGCGCACCGCCGGGTAGAGGATCGGCCGGGCATTGATCCCCGCCTCGAGAAGCCGCTGCGAGACGCGGATCGCGCGCTGTGAGCTGCCCACGATCACCGGCACGATCGGCGTATCGGCGCTCGAGCCGGTGTCGAGATCGCAATCGGCGGCGAGCTTGAGAAACAGCTCCGACCGCTCCCGCAGCCTCGTCACCCGCCACGGCTCGCGGCGCACGACGCGCAGGCTCTCGAGCGCGGCGGCGGCATTGGGGGGCGAGCAGGCGGTGGAGAACACGAACGCCGGCGTGGTGTAGCCGAGGTAGCGGATCAGCCGTTCGCTGCCGGCGAGAAACCCGCCGCCGGCACCGAGCGCCTTGCTGATCGTGCCCATCCACAGGTCGCCGTCGGCGGGATCACAGCCAAAAAAATCGCAGATCCCGCGGCCGCCCGGCCCCATCGTGCCGAGCGAATGCGCTTCGTCGACGTACAGCAGCGCGTCGTGACGGCGCTTGACCTCGATGAACCGCGGCAGGTCGGGGTAGTCGCCGTCCATGCTGTAGACCCCCTCGAGGGCGACGACGACGCGACGGTACTGGCCGCGGAGGTCGCGGAGGAGACGGTCGAGCTGGCGATGGTCGTTGTGCCGGAACGACCGCTTCCCGGCGCGCGACGCCGCCGCGCCGTGGACGATGCTATTGTGCGACAGCTCGTCGTACAGGATCAGGTCCTCGGGGCCGAACAGGTGCCCGAAGATCGACCCGTTGGTGCCGTAGCCACAGGGAAACACCACCGCGCGCTCGGTGCCGACGAACGCCGCCAGCTCCGCATCGAGCTCGTCGTGGAGCACGCTGTTGCCGCCGACCATCCGGCTGGCCGAGGCGCTGCAGCCGTAGCGATCGATCGCCTGCTTCGCCGCCTGCGTGACCGCCGGATGCCCGGCGAGGCCGAGGTAATCGAAACTCGTGAAGTTCACGACCTGCCGGCCGCGGATCCGCACGGTGCGGCCGTGGACGGAAGCCACCGGGATCCGGAACGGGTCCTCGAGGCCGTCAGCCGCGAGCGTCGCGAGGCGTTCCTCGAGGGCGGCGCATTCGGGAAAGGGGTCGTCCGCCGCGACGGCGGGCGTGTCGCGCGGCGCGGACCGGCGCGGGGAAGCCGCAGCGCCTCCCGCCCGCCCGCGGGCATCGAACGCCGTGTCGGCCGCGGTCGGCGGGGCCGCGGGAGCGGCCGAGCCGTCGGCGGCATCGAGCATGTGGTGGGCGATGCAATCGACGAGGTCCCCGCAGGTGTGGACCCGATCGAGCCAGTCGCTGCGGAACCGCATCTGGTAGCGCCCCTCGATCCGGGCGACGGCATCGAGAAACCGCTGCTCGTCGACGCCGACGTCGGTGAGCGCCGCACCGGCATTCAGCGCCGGGCCCTGGGGACGGACGCGGTCGAGCTCGGCGACGACGAGGCGGACGATCGCGGCCCGACCGCCGCCGCGGAGGGCATCGACAGGCTCGACCGTGGTCGTCTGCCGCATCGCGCCGCGAGACTCCCTTCCTTGCGCTGCGTCATCCACGTTCCGGTCTCCTCGTGTGGCACGGCCGGTCGATCACGGTCGACTCGACTCGCCTCTGCGGCGATTCCCGCGATCGCCCCTGCCGAGCGAGGCCCGATTATGGGGATCGCGTGGCAACACGGATACCCGCCCCGCGCGGCGCGGCCGCGCCGCGGCCGGAATCAACCCGCGAATTCACCGCGAAGACCGCTGCTTGGAAAACCGTGGCGATCGCGCCGACACTTCCCGCCATGACGGGCCTGCCGATCCCGGGCACCTTGACGGCGGCTCACGGGCGATCGTGAGCCGGCGCGCGGCCTGCCCTCACCAGCGCGCCACCGCGAGCGCCACCGCGAGCGTCGCCGCCGCGCGCCGCAGCAGCCGGTCGAGTGTCCAGGACCGCCGTCCCGGCGCGGCAGCTCTCCCGAAGCCACGGCGTCCCCTGGATGCGGTAGTCTGTCGCCCTGGGGCAACGGAGTGCAGCTCCCGATGACGAACGACCTCCCTGCACCGGATGACCCGTCACCGGGGCTCGTGCTCTACACCGCGCCGGACGGGTCGGCGCGGCTTCGGTTGCGGATCGAGCACAAGACGCTGTGGCTGACACAGGCGCAGATGGCATCGATCTTCCAGACGACCAAGCAGAACATCAGCCTGCATATCCAGAACGTCTTTGCGGAACGCGAATTGCCGCCAGACGCAACCGTCAAGCAATACTTGACAGTTCAAATCGAGGGCAGTCGCAGGGTGGAGCGCCTTCTTGACCACTATTCCCTCGACGTGGTCATCGCCGTCGGGTACCGCGTCCGTTCCACCCGGGGCACCCAGTTCCGCCAATGGGCGACAAACACCCTTCGCGAGTACCTGACGAAGGGCTTTGCAATCGACGACGAGCGGCTGATCGCCGGTCGCAACCTCGGGGCCGACTATTTCGACGAACTGCTGGAGCGAATCCGCTCGATCCGCGCCAGCGAGCGGCGGTTCTACCAGAAGATCACCGACATCTACGCGACGAGCATCGACTACGACAAAAACGCTCCGATCACGGAGGGCTTCTACGCGACGGTGCAGAACAAACTGCACTGGGCCATCCACGGTCGCACCGCCGCGGAGATCATCGCGGAGCGGGCCGACGCCACGAAGCCCAACATGGGGCTGACGACTTGGAAGAATGCCCCAGCCGGCCCGATCCGCAAGGCCGACGTCGCGATCGCGAAGAACTACCTGACCCGCGAAGAGATGACCGCCCTGAACCGCGTCGTCACGATGTACCTCGACTACGCCGAAGACCAAGCGACGCGGCAGCGGCCGATGCACATGGCGGACTGGGTGAGCAAACTCGACGCGTTCCTGGAGTTCAACGAGCGAAACATCCTGACGCACGCCGGGAAGGTTTCGGCATCGATGGCCCGCCAGCACGCCGAGCAGGAGCTCGCGAGGCACGAAGCGGCGATTCGCATTCGCGAGGCGACGGAGCCGACGAGCGACTTCGACAAGGCGGTCGAGCGAATCAAACGGCTGGAGCAGCAGCCGCCACAGGAATCTACGCCGTCGAAGCATCACGCAAAGCGAAAGCGCAAAAACAAGGAAGAATGAATTTGCATTCCTACTAGTCAGTGGCTTGCGATCGCTTGAGAACGCATTTCCTTCGGGCCGGACCCAACCAGATATCCCTTATGCCCAAACCGCCCACGCACATTCGTCTTTCACGCATCTCCGAGCCGGTAATTGTGGCTGACGGAACGGCCTGGTTTTCACAAAGGCAAATTGCGGAAGTGTTCCAAAAGGCCGTGCAAACTGCCAACGAACACATCACCGCCGTTCGGGAAGCAAAGGCAGGAGCGTGGAAGGTCTTGCGTGTCGCACAGACGGAAGGCACTCGGCGCGTCGTTCGAAACAAGCTGCACTATCGTCTCGACTTCGTCTATGCGGTTGGCGTAAAAGCCCGCGAGTATGCGATCACGAACGAAGTACTCGATGAGTGTCGTGCGCTTGGCATCGTCACGACGGATCTGCCAGTAATTCCGGTCAAGGAGCGGGAGTTTCGTGAAATGTTGACTGCCGCTTTCGACGGAATATGTGCCTTTGAATATCAATTCGAGGTCGACCGATATCGGCTCGATCTATTCTGCAGGGAACTGTGCATTGCCGTTGAGTATGACGAAAAGCATCACACGAAGCCCGAAAACATTGCGGCGGATCGGCTCCGGGAATCACGGATCATGCACATGCTCCCCGGCGTCACCATCATTCGGGTGGCAGAGGGCGATGAATACCGGGGGCTCAACCAGCTCATCAAGTTGGTGTGTTCCCGGGTAGACCGCAGCAGGTTGGTCGACAACGTGGCGACAGCCCCCCGAAGAGAGCGCCGCAAGTGATCGATGCTTCTGCAGCAGTTCCGTTGCTATCGACGAACACCATTGATTTCCAGTCGTGGTGAGCCTTCATGGTATGTGTGCGTGCGAGATGGAAGCAGTCCGCCAACACGCCGAACAAGAGTTCGCCAAGCACGAAGCGGCGCTTCGGGTTCGCGAGGCGACGGAGCCGACGAGCGACTTCGACAGAGCGGTCGAGCGAATCAAACGGCTGGAGCAGCAGCCGCCTGCTGCAAAACGCCCGGCTGCGAACCCGTCAAAGAAGGCGGCGAAGAAAAAACCCGGCCGCCGGCGGGGCGATGATGCATGACGGCAAGCCGCTGATTCGCGTACCCGCGCACGCCGTCATCTCCGTCGTCATCGTGGAG
>VGZO01000042.1 GCA_016872555.1 Planctomycetota bacterium | reverse complement strand
CGTTGAAACAATCACAAGTCGTCCTCCGTGACACAGGCGAAACGACGTGCGGCCACCGCCGCCCGCTTGCCTTTCGACGACTCACCGCAATACTTGTGCCGCTCTCAGAAGATGCGATTGCCCTGGTGCCCAGACGACGCCGTTTTCGCTTCTTTAGCGGCACTTTCAACCCCTCCCGTCGCCACAGTCGAAACACACGGGACAGCCCCGCTCGCCATCCTTCGAGGACGAGCAGCCGGCCGATCCTCCGGTAGCCGAACCGCGGCCGGGCGCGAGCCAACTGAAGCATCCGCTTCACAAGCGGTGCCTCGTCGGACCTCGGCTTGGCCTTGAATCGCTGACTGCTACGCGGCTGGTCGATTGCTTTGCAGGCCCTTCGCTCGGAGATGCCGAACTTCGCTTGAAGCTCGGTCACCGCCGCTCGCTTCCGGGAAGGGCTCACCCGTTTCCCTCCGAGAGATGCTCGGGTCTCTGGATGTCGAGGGCTTGGTCGGCCACAAGCTGCTTCAGCCGACGGTTCTCATCCTCGAGGGCCTTCAGTCGCTTCGCCTCCTCGGACTTCATCCCGCCGTACTGGGCCCGCCAGCGGGCCAGCGTCGCCTCGCTGATCTCCAAGGCCTGCAGCACCGCTGCCAGTTCCTTCCCAGCGTTGAGACGCGAGTGCATCTCGCAGCTTCGCGACCACCTGCTCCGGGCTATGCCGTCTCCGTCGTCGTGGCGTCATCGAAAGTCTCCTCCCCCAAGGGGGCGTTGACCTTCATACCGCCTGGATCAGGTTTTCCAATGCAGGCCATCTTCGCGCGGCTCGGTCATCCTTCCGCCCCGTCGTCGATCCGCCTGAAGCGCGGCACCGGTTGGCCATCGACGACCACCGTTTCGGCAAACATCGCCGCCGGCCGGACCCACAGGCCGCGGTCGCCATATTCCTGGCGGTAGACGACCACCTCCTCGAGCGACTCGCTGTGGCGGGCGACGCCGATGACGACGTAGTCGCGCCCCTTGTAATGGCGGTATCGGCCCGGCTGAAGCGCGGTCACGGGAAGTGCCTCCGGGGCGGTGGCGTGGCGTCGCGGACCGTATGCTAGCGGTCCGCGGACCGAGGCCTCCGTGCTCCGGCCGGCCGCGCGACCGCCCGGCTCGTTCAGCCCGCTCAGACAGCCCCGGGAAACGCCGACGGTTTCCCCGATCGACATATGCCAGGGTGGTCACCTCGCCACGACTATCGCGGAGCGATTCACACAATTGACACGACTCAGCCTGTGGCTCGCCTGCGGCGCGGTGTGCGCCGGCCTCGCCAGCGCCCCGGTCGGCGCCGATGAACCGCCGCCGCGGCCGATCCGCGTCGTCTGCCTCGACGTGCATGGCACCGGCACGGCCGGGGTCGCCCCGACGAATCTCCTCCGCTGCCTCGGCGACCGGGACGAATTCGCGTTCCGCACGGCGGCGCCGGCGGAGTTTCGCGGCACGGCCCTCGAGGCGTGCGACGTCGTCGTCTGCCCCGGCGGGAGCGGGTCGGGGCAGAGCAAGCTCCTCGAAGCCGAGGGACGCGCGGCGATCCAGGAGTTCGTGCGCCGCGGCGGCGGTTATGTCGGCATCTGTGCCGGAGCCTATCTGGCGACGTCCCACTACCCCTGGTCGCTGGCAATTCTCGATGCCCACGTGCTCGACACGCGCCACTGGGCCCGTGGCACCGGGTCGGTCGTTCTCGAGGTCTCCCCGGCGGGACGACGGCTCCTCGGCATCGACGGAGACGAAGTCGACTGCTACTACGGCCAGGGCCCGCTCCTCGCCCCTGGAAACCGCGACGACCTGCCCGACTACGAGGGGCTGGCGACGTACGGCACCGAGATCGCCAAGAACGGCGCTCCGAGCGGCGTGATGGTCGGCACCACGGCGATCGCGGCCGGCTCATTCGGTCAGGGGCGGGTGATCTGCTTCAGCCCCCACCCGGAAAAGACATCCGGGCTCGAGGCGGTGATCCGCCGCGGCACCCGGTGGGCCGCGGGGCGCGACGACAGACCTGTTTTGGTCGCCGAGCCGGCCACGGCTCCGGCACCGACCGTGCCGTGACCTGTTTCATTCCCTCTGTTTTCACCGGAGGCCCTCCCATGCAGCGGCGCGACTTCCTTGTCACTGGCGCCCACGCCGCGGCGCTCGGCACCCTCGCGGCAGCGGCCGACGGCGCCGAGCCGGTGGCCGGCGCTCCGCTGCGGGTGGCGCTCGTCGGCTGCGGCTGGTACGGCAAGACCGACCTGTTCCACCTCATCCAGGTCACGCCGGTGGAGGTGGTCGGGCTGTGCGACGTCGACTCGGCGATGCGCGCGGCGGCGGCGGAACTGGTCGCCGCCCGACAGCCGTCGGGAAACAAGCCGCCACTGTTCGGCGACTACCGCACGCTGCTGGCCGAGACGCGGCCGCAGGTGGTCCTCGTCGCCACCCCCGACCACTGGCACTGTCTGCCCTTGATCGCCGCCTGCCAGGCGGGCTGCGACGTCTACGTGCAAAAGCCGATCAGCTTCGACGTGGTCGAGGGGCGGGCGATGGTGGCCGCGGCACGGAAGCACGGCCGCACCGTCCAGGTCGGCCTCCAGCGGCGCAGCACCCCGCACCTCCTCGAGGCCCGCGACCGCTACATCGCCACGGGGAAGCTCGGGAAGATCGCCGCCGTCGACATCCACAGCTACTACGGCTCGCGCGCCGCGTTTCCACCGGCCGCGGATCCCCCGCCCACGCTCGACTGGGACGCCTACTGCGGCCCGGCGCCGCTGATCGACTTCCACCCCCAGCTCCACCCGCGGTCGTGGCGCGACTGCATCGAGTTCAGCAACGGCCAGACCGGCGACTTGTGCGTGCACTTCTACGATCTGGTGCGGTTCTTCCTCGGCCTGTCGTGGCCGAAGCGGATCGCCGCCAGCGGCGGCGCCCTGCTCCGGCCGGCGGAGTCGACGATCAAACTCCACGACACCCAGACGGCCCTCTTCGACCACGGCGACGTCCAGGTGGTGTGGACGCAGCGCAACTGGGGCGAAAACCCCGACCCGGCCTATCCCTGGGGGGCGACGCTGTACGGCGACAAGGGCACGCTCAAGCTCTCCGTCCAGTCCTACGACTTCCAGCCCAAGGGGGGTGGCGCGGCCGAGAAGGGGACGTTTCTCGACGAGCGGGAGCAATTTCCCGCCGACACCGCCCACAAAGAGACCGAGGCGTTCGCCGCTCCGGCGACCCGCCGACACATGCGCGACTTCCTCGCCGCCCGGGCCGAGGGGCGCAGGCCCGTGGCCGACATCGAAGAGGGGCATGTCTCGTCGGCGGCGTGCATCCTCGCCAACCTGGCGATGCGCCTCGGCCGGACGATCCACCTCGATCGGCAGGGCAACGTCGTCGGCGATGCCGAAGCCGAGGCGCTGCTCGCCCGCCCCTACCGCGCTCCCTGGCAACACCCGACGCCGGAGAGCGTTTGACGGTCGTTTCCGCCGCGGTCAATCGAGCGGAATGAGGACGCAGGCCTCGTTTTCGTCCTCGAACGGATCGAAGTCGTCGTCGAAGGGCCCGAATCCCCCCGGTGCTCTCCGAGTCTTCGGTGGGCAGGTGTGGAAGGCAGGCTGGTGCATGGCGGGATCGGTGGTGGACGGGGAAAACCGATCTCCTCACTCCACCCCCGCGCCGCAGCGGAATCAATCAGGGCAAATCTCCGCGGGTTGGAACCCTTTTTCCCCCGCACCCCCCTTGTGAGGACGACCGCACAAACCCCTCGTCTGGGGATGCCATTGACGATGCCCCCCGGTGGTCGTCGGCCCCGTGCCACACGCCCGTGACGGCGGGCGCCGCGCGGGCGATCCGTATACTTTTCCACTTTCGCGATGCCTTCTCGCGCGCCGCGCTGCCCGACACGGAGTGTTTCCCGACGCATGGCCACGATCACCGCCCCCGCCGCCGACCCCTGGTTCCAAGACCGGTTCGCCGCCCGGATCGGCGGCGCGCAGTTCGGCAAAGGGAACGAGATCTACAAATTCGAGCTCATCAAGCGCGCCAAGCGAAAGGCGATGGCCGACCACCCGGAGCGCCGGATGCTCGATTTCGGGATCGGCGAGAATGACGAGATGGCCCCCGCCGCGGTCCGCGAGGCGATGCGCCGCGAGATCGACCGCCCCGAGAACCGCGGCTACGCCGACAACGGCATCGCCGCCTACAAGGAGGCGGCCGCGGCCTTCATGGCCCGCGAGTTCGGCGTCGTCCTCGACCCCGTCACCGAGGTCAACCACTGCATCGGCTCGAAAACCGCCCTGTCGATGATCCCCGCGGCGTTCATCGACCCGGGTGACGTCACCCTGATGACGGTCCCCGGCTACCCCGTCGCCGGCACCGCCACGCGCTGGTTCGGCGGCACGGTCCACCGTCTGCCGCTCCTGCCGGAAAACGGCTTCTTCCCCGATTTCGACGGCATCCCCGCCGACGTCCTCGCCCGGGCCAAGCTCCTCGTCCTCTGCTATCCCAACAGCCCGACCGGCCGGGCGGCGACGCGCGACTTCTATTCCCGGGTGGTCGAGTTCGCCCACCGCCACCGGATCGTCGTCGTCCAGGATGCGGCGCACATCATGCTCTCCTACGACGCCGAGCCGCTCTCGTTCCTCTCTGTCGATGGCGCCAAGGAGGTCGGCGTCGAGGTCCACTCGATGTCGAAGGGGTTCCACATGATCGGCTGGCGCCTGGGGTGGGTGTGCGGTCACGAGCGGCTCGTCCGGGCCTTCGCCGACATCAAGGACAACTGCGACTCCGGCCAGTTCATGGCGATCCAGAAGGCGGCGGTGACGGCGCTGGCCGACCCGGCGATCCCGCAGGCGGTGAGAGCCAAGTACCGCCGGCGCCTCGAGAAGCTGGTCGCCGTCCTCCGCCAGGTGGGTTTCGACTGCCGGATGCCCGGCGGCACCTACTTCCTCTACACAAAAAGCCCCGTCGGCGCCGGCCAGCGCTCGTTTGCCACCGCCCAGGACGCCAGCCAGTTCCTGATCCACGAGCTGTCGGTCTCGACCGTCCCGTGGGACGACTGCGGCGCCCACCTCCGCTTCTCGGTCACCTACGAGGCCGCCGACGCAGCCGCGGAAGACGAGCTGATGGCCGAGACGCGCGACCGGCTCGCCCGGGCGCGGCTGCGGTTCTGAAACTTTCCATCCCTTCCCGAACGCCCGAGGATCCCGCCGCCATGCCCGCGCGCCGCCATCGGTCGAATGCCCTGTTCCTCGCGCTCGCGGCGGCCTTGGCTGCCGTCGGCTGCGGCACGAAACCGGCGAAGAAGGGGGGCACGCTTTCGATCGCGCAGCGCCTCGAGCGCGCCGAGAAGGAGGCGACTCCCGAAAAGCAGGCGGCGGCCCTGGTGAAAATCGCCCGGCAGCAGTTGTCGGTGGGCGATCTGTCGGGCGCCCGCGACACCGCCAACCGCGCCTTCGACCGCCTCAAGGCCGACGGCGACGCGGCGATCTTCGCCCCCCGGCTCGTCGACGTCGCTGCAGCGCTCGGCGAGGTGGGCGACAAGAAGAAGGCCCGCGAGGCGGCGGCGCTGGCGGGCACGCGCGGCGCGGCGATCGAAGACCCCGTCCGCCGCGCCCAAGCGCTCGCCGGAGCGGGGGGAATCGCCGGCGACAAGGATGCGGGGGGAGATGCGGCGCTGGCCCGCGATCTCCTCGGCAAGGCAACCACCGCGGCCGATGCCGCCGACGACCGGTTCCGCGCCGAGGCGCTGGCGGCCGTGGCGCTCGGCTACACGCGCGCCGGCATCGCCGACGCCGCCGCCGACATGGTCGGCCGGTTGGAGGAGAGCGCCCGTGGGGTCGGCGAGGCGCGGGCCAAGGCGGAGGCCCTCGCGGCCGCGGCCGACGTCCGCGCCCGGAGCGGCCAGAAGGACGAGGCCGGCAAGCTCGTCGAGGAGGCAGCCGCCGCGGCGAAGAGCGTGGAACGGGCCGAGAGCCGCGCCTATGCCCTGCTCGCCGTGGCCAACGCCGCCGTCGCCGCCGGCGACACGAAGACCGCCCTCGCCCTCCTCGGCGAGGCCGACAAGGCGGCCGACAAAGTGGGGGACGACCAGCAGCGGAAGATCGTCGTCGACAAGGTGCGGACGCGCTTGGCCGAGGTCGAGAAGCGGCAGTAGCACGGGACCGAAAGGGCCGGTCACGACAGCCAGCGTCGGCCAGCAGCGTTTTGCCCATGAACTTCCTGGATGCGCCTTTTCTGGCCGCGTCGGCGGCCGCGCACCGCGATCGGTGGGCATTCACTGGAGCGACGGCTCCACGCGGTCGAGCTCGTCCCAGATCGCGGTGAACGGGACCACTTTCGCCGTCGCCTGGCTCTCCCCTCCGGACGGTGTCACCACCCAGCGTTCCACCACATTCAGGCCGAGCGTGTCGAGGAGGCGTTCGCCGACACCTTCGCCAGCGCCGCCAGCGCCAGTTTCCGCGCCTCGGCGTGGTCGACGATCGGCTCGGGGTAGTCGCGGCCGAGGACGAGGCCGTTGCGCTCGAGCGGCTTGGCCGCCGCCGGTTCGTGGATCACGTCGGCGTCGAGCCGGCCCAACTCCGGCACCCATTTCCGCACGTAGGCGCCGTCGGGGTCGAACTTCTCCCCTTGGCTCGTCGGATTGAAGATCCGGAAATAAGGGGCGGCGTCGGCGCCGCAGCCGGCGGCCCATTGCCAGCCGAGCGTGTTGGCGGCGAGGTCGGCGTCGAGGAGCGTGTCGTGAAACCAGCGTGCCCCCTCGAGCCAGGAGATCCGCAGGTCCTTGACGAGAAAGCTCGCGACGATCATCCGCACGCGGTTGTGCATCCAGCCGGTGGCCCACAACTGCCGCATCCCGGCGTCGACGATCGGAAACCCGGTCCGGCCGCGCTGCCAGGCCTCGAGCCCCACCGGATCGTCGACCCAGGGGAAGGCAGCGTACTGCTGCCGCAGCGGCGCGTCTGGGGTGTGCGGGAAGTGGTGGAGCAGGTGGGAGGCGAACTCGCGCCAGCCCAGCTCGCGGAGATAGACCTCGGGGCTGCCGGTGATCTTCGCCGCCGGTTTGCCCCCCACCGCGTCGCGGACCGCGTGCCAGATCCGCCGCGGCGAGATCTCGCCGAAGTGGAGGTGCGGGCTCAGGGCGCTCGTGCCGTCGTGGTCGGGGCGGTCGCGCTCGGTGCCGTAGCCGGCCAGGCCGCGGTCGAGGAACCGATCGAGCCGCTTTCGCGCCGCCGCCTCGCCGGGCGACCAGGTCGTGCGCATCGTGCCGGCCCAGTCGATCTTTGGCAGTAGCCCCAGCGAGTCGACAGGCGCGCTGTCGAGTGCGGCGGCGTTGGCGACGGCCGTCAGCTTCCGCGGCGCGCCACGCGGCAGATCGGGCTCGTCGCGCGACAACAGTGCCCGCCAGAACGGCGTGAACACCTGGTAGGGCCGCCCCTCTTTCGTCGCCACGTGCGTCGGCTCGTGGAGCAGCGTGCCGTTGAAGCTCTCGACCTCGAGGCCGGCGGCAGCGAGCTCCTTCTTGATCGTGGTGTCGCGGGCCACGAGCGCCGGCTCACGGACGCGGTTCCAGGCGACGTGCGTGGCGCCGGTGGCCTGCGCCACCTCGCGGAGGGCCTTCGCCGACGGCCCGCGCCGCACGACGAGCGCCACCCCGGCCTTGGCAAGCGCGCCGGAGAGGCTGCCGAGCGACCCGTGGAGCCACCACCGCGACGCCCCGCCGGGCTCCCAGGGCGCCTCCTCCTCGGGGGCGTGGACATAGAGCGGCACGACGGCGCCGCGGGCCGCGGCGCTGGCCAGCGCCGGGTTGTCGTCGAGGCGCAGGTCGCGGCGGAACCAGACGATTGTGACGGCCATGGGAGTGCCTCGCGGCGACAGCCTACACCACCCCCGGTCCGGGCGTGGCCTCCGCTCAGGCGACGAGCTCGTGGACGACGCGGCCGTGGACGTCGGTGAGGCGGAAGTCGCGCCCCTGGGCGGGGATCGTGAGGCGCGTGTGGTCGATCCCGAGGAGGTGGAGCAGCGTCGCGTGGAGGTCGTGGACGGTGACCGGGTTTTCCACCACGCCGTAGCCGAGGTCGTCGGTGGCGCCATGGGTGATCCCCCCCTTGATCCCGCCACCGGCCAGCCAGATCGAGAACGCCTTCATGTGGTGGTCGCGGCCGTTGCCCTGGGCCATCGGCGTGCGCCCGAACTCGGTGCCGAACACGACCAGCGTCTCGTCGAGCATCCCGCGCCGGGCGAGATCCTCGACCAGCGCCGCCGCGCCGCGGTCGACCTCGGCGGCCGTCCCCTTGACATGGTCGCGCACGCTGCCGTGGTGGTCCCAGTCGCGGTGGTAGAGCTGGATGAAGCGCACGCCGCGCTCGGCAAGCCGCCTCGCGAGCAGGCAATTGGCGGCAAACGACCCGTCGCCCCCCTTGGTGCCGTAGAGCTCGAACGTGCTCGCCGGCTCGTCGGCCAGATCGACCAGCTCCGGCACGCTGGCCTGCATCCGGAAAGCGAGCTCGTACTGCGCGAGGCGTGCGGCGATCTCCGGATCGTCGACGACGTCGCCGCGCAGCCGGTCGAGGCGGGCGACGGCGTCGACGACGTCGCGCTGGCGGTCGGGCGTGACCCCGGCGGGACGGCCGACATACAGCACCGGATCCCCCTTGGAGCGGAACTCCACTCCCTGGAACCGGCTCGGGAGCAGCCCCGAATGCCACTGCCGGCTGGCGATCGGCTGGCTCTGGCCGAACCGCCCCGTGCTCACCATGACGACGAACCCGGGGAGGTCGGCCGCGTCGCTCCCCAGGCCGTACCACAACCAGCTCCCCGCCGACGGCCGGCCGGAGATCATCGAGCCGGTGTTCATGAAGGTGTGGGCCGGATCGTGGTTGATCGCCTCGGTGTGGAGGCTCCTGACGATCGCGATCCGGTCGGCGATCCGGGCGGCGATCTCGGGGAAGATCGTGGCGATCTCCTGGCCGCTCGCGCCGGCGCGCGCGAAGGGATGCTGCGGCGCCAGGCAGCGCAGCGCCTGCCCCTGGAGCTGCGCGATCTGCTGCCCCTTGGTGAAGCTCTCCGGCATCGGCTGGCCGTCCATCGCCGCGAGCTTCGGCTTGTGGTCGAACGTGTCGAGGTGGGTCATCCCGCCGGCCATGTAGAGCCAGATCACGCGCTTCGCCCGCGCGGGAAGGTGCAGCGGGCGCACGATCCCGGGCCACGTGCCGGCCAGCGGCGCGGCGGCGGCGGCGCGGCCGAGGAGCGACGCCAGGGCGATCCCCCCGAGGCCTGAGGCGTGCGAGAGGAATCCGCGCCGGGCAAGCGCCGGCGCCAGCACGACGGGGTGGGGCATGGTCATGGCCGCGTGTAGGTCTCGTGGAGGTTGAGGGCGGCGCGCGCGCAGCTTGTCCAGGCGGCGAGCGCCACCGGATCGGTGCCGGCGGGGGCGGGCAGCGTGCCCACGCCGAGGAGGCGCGCCGCCGCTTCGGGGTCGGTCTCGAGCGCCGCGCGGTGGCGCTCGGCGAGGCCGACGAGCACCGCCACCTCGGCGGCTTCGGGGCGGCGGCCGAGGGCACGGCGGAGGATGAACGCCGCCCGGTCGGCCGGCGCGTCGGCCGCGGCCAGCGCCCGCGCGGCCAGCGCCCGCGCCACCTCGACCAGCGCCGGGTCGTTGAGCAGCACCAGCGCCTGCAGCGGCGTGCTCGTCCGCGGCCGCCGCGCCGTGCACTCCTCGCGGCTCGGCGCGTCGAAGACCTGCAGCGCCGGATGGAGGTATTGCCGCTGCCAGTGGACATACATCCCGCGCCGCCACGCAGGCTCGCCGGAATCGGCCTGCCAGGTGCGGCGCGGGAAGTTGAGGTAATCCCAGTAGCCCTCCGGCTGGTAGGGCTTCACGCTCGGGCCACCGACGTCGCGCACGAGCAGCCCGGCGGCGGCCAGCGCCGTGTCGCGGACCATCTCGGCGTCGATCCGGTAGCGCGACTGCCGGGCGAGGAGCCGGTTGTCGGGATCGCGGCCTTCCCCGGCCGCCGCCTGCCGGCGGTAGGCGCGCGACGTGACGAGCAGCCGCAGGAGGTGGCGGATGTCCCATGCGCCCGCCCCGGCGCCGCCGTCGCGCAGCTCGCAGGCCAACCAGTCGAGCAGCTCCGGATGGCTCGGCGCCTCCCCCTGGGCGCCATGGTCGTCGAGCCGGCGCGACAGCCCCTGGCCGAAGCCGATCGCCCACAGCCGGTTGGCGAGCACGCGCGGCACGACCGGGTTGTCGCGGCCGGTGAGCCAGTCGGCCAGATCGGCCCGCGACAGGCGCCGCGCCGGGTCGCCGCCCCGCGCCGAAAGAAACGCCGGGGTGGCGGGGACGACCTCGGGCCCCGAGTCGTCCATCCAATTGCCGCGGGGGAGGACGCGCACCGTGCGCGGCGCGACGGCGACCGTCACCGGCATCCGCGGCTGGGCGGCGACGATCGCCTTGAGATCCTCTTCGAGGCGCGACAGCTCGGCGCGGAGCGGAGCGGTGGCCGCGGCGATCGTGCGATGGTGGTCGGCCAGCAGCTTCGCCTGCTCGGCCGACCTCTCGCCGGCGGCGGTCCGCAGCGCCTGTTCGACGCCGTCGGGGAGCTTCGCCGCCTTGGCAGCGGGGTCGGGCGGGGCCGCGAGCCGCGCCGTCTCGGCGGCGATCCAGGCCGCGCGCTCGGCCTCGAGCGCGGGCGTGTCGACGGCGAGACGCTCCCGGGCGCGGGCCACGAGGGCTTCCAGCTCGCGCTGCCGCGCCGCCTGGGCCGGCGTGGGGAGCCGGATCATCTCCCCCCACGAGCCGTCGGCGTTGGCGCCGTGGTAGATCCCCCGTTCGGCGACGTCGGCGAAGAACGCCGCGAACGAATAAAAGTCGCGCGTCGTGAACGGGTCGAACTTGTGGTCGTGGCACTCGGCGCAGCCGAGCGTGGCCCCGAGCCAGGCGCCGGCGGTCGCCCGGACGCGGTCGGCGGCGTATTTGGCGTGGTACTCCTTGTCCTGCCCGCCCCCCTCGGCGCTCATCATGTTGAGCCGGTTGTAGGCGGCGGCGATCGTCTGCGCCCGTGTCGCTCCGGGGAGCAGGTCTCCGGCAAGCTGCTCGCGCGTGAACCGGTCGAACGGCATGTTGTCGCGAAACGCGAGGATCACCCAGTCGCGGTAGGGCCACATCGTGATCGGCTGGTCGCCGTGGTAGCCGACGCTGTCGGCGTAGCGCACCAGATCGAGCCACCAGACGGCCAGCCGCTCGGCGTGGTGCGGGCTGGCGAGGAGCCGATCGACGAGCCGCTCCCAGGCCGCGGGCGCGGTGTCGGCGACGAACGCATCGACCTCCTCGGGCTCTGGCGGGAGGCCCGTGAGGTCGAACGACAAGCGGCGGATGAGCGTCGCCCGGTCGGCCTCGGGGAGCCCCTCGACCCCGGCGCGGGCCAGCTCGGCGTCGATGAACGCGTCGACCGGATGGCCGGCCGCGGGCACGGCCGGGCGCCCGAGCGGCCGCCACGCCCAGTGCTCCTCGTAGGCCGCCCCCGATGCGATCCACTGCACGAGCAGGTCGCGGTGCGCCGCCGACAAGGGCTTGTTCGTCTCCGGCGGCGGCATGACGAGATCGGGGTCGGTACTGCCGATCCGGGCGACCAGGGCGCTGGCGGCCTGGTCCCCCGGGACGATCGCCCGGTGGCCGTCGCGCGCCGCCGTGGCCCCCGCGGCGGTGTCGAGCCGGAGGTCGGCCTGCCGGGCGGCCGCATCGGGGCCGTGGCAGGCGAAGCAGTGCTCGGCGAGGATCGGGCGGATGTCGCGGTCGAACGAGATCGGCCCCGCCGCCGCGGGGAGCGGTGCCGCAAGCGCGAAGGCAATCGCGGCCATCCCGAGCCGGTGTCTGGTTCGTGCGCCTGCCATCGTCACCTCCCGGGGCCTGCCGTTCCCCGCAAGAATTTCACACGGCCGGCCGCGCCACGCAACACTATCCGGGTTGTGGTGATGGCGCGGCCTGGCGCAGACTGGTTGCTGGCTGGGCGGGATGGGTGGCGGTCGCGCCGGCGAGCTCGGCGTCTGGAGCGAGGTTTCCATGATCGCGTCGTTCGGGGCCGGACGTGTCGCCAGGCTCGCTGCCGGCCTGGTCGTCGGCTGGATCGTCGCGATGCCGCTGCCGGCCGCAGCGGCCGACACCGACTGGCCGCAGTTCGGTGGGCCGAAGCGTGACAACCGCTCCACCGCCGAGGGGCTCGCTCGGGAGTGGCCAGAAAGCGGCCCGCCGCTGCTCGGCACGGCGCGCAACCTCGGCATCGGCTATGCCAGCGTGGCCGTCGCCGACGGCGCCGTCCTCACGATGGGGAGCCGCGGCGACGACGAGCTGGTGATCTGCCTCGACGAACAGACCCTGGCCGAACGCTGGGCGACGAAGATCGGCGCCACGCGCCCCGACGGCATGGGCGCCGGCCCGCGCGGCACGCCGACGATCGCCGGCGACGCCGTCTACGCGCTGGGCGCCAACGGCGATCTTGCCTGCCTGGCGCTGGCCGATGGCCGGGTGCGCTGGGCCGGGAACGTGCTGACCAATTCCGGCGGCAGCAACATCACCTGGGGGATCAGCGAATCGCCGCTGGTCGACGGCGGGCGCGTGATCGTGACCCCCGGCGGGCCGGGGGCGACGATGGTCGCCGTCGACGCGAAGTCGGGGCGCCTCGTCTGGAAGGCGGCCGTGCCGGGCAATCCCGCGGCGGCCTATTCGTCGATCATCGTCGTCGAGACCGGTGGCCTGAAGCAGTACGTGAACTTTGTCCACACCGGCGTGATCGGCGTCCGCGCCGACACCGGCCAATTCCTCTGGGGCAACGACTCCTCGGCCAATGGCACGGCCAATTGCTCGTCCCCCGTCGCCTGGCAGGGCAACGTGTTCAGCGCCTCGGGGTATGGCAAGGGCGGCGCACTGGTCCGCCTTGCCGGCGACCGCCGCGGCGTGGCCGCGTCGCTGGCCTACGCGACCAAGGACCTCAAGAGCCACCACGGCGGCCTCGTGGTCGACGGCGACTTCGTCTACGGCACCGACGAAGGCCTGCTGACCTGCCTCGACCTGCGCACCGGGCGTGTGGCGTGGCAGAACCGGTCGGTGGGGAAGGGCGCGCTCGTGTGGGCCGACGGCCTGCTCGTGCTGCGGAGTGAAGACGGCCCGGTGGCGCTGGTGGAGTGCTCACCGCGCGGGTATGTCGAGAAGGGGCGGTTCACACCGGCCGACCGCAGCGACCGACCGGCGTGGCCGCATCCGGTGATTGCCAATGGCAAGCTGTGGCTGAGGGATCAGGAGGGGATGGCGGTGTATCGGGTGGATGAGTAATCCGGAAAATGAACCCCGCACATCGACAAACCATCTCCGATTTCTCACTCGCCGTCGATGGAAGTCAATCCGAACGGCGAAAAGTCCGGTGTCATCGTCTCCACTTCGCGACGTAGACCCACCCTGACCAGCCAGCGAGTAGATCGGTCCCGGGTGATGAATTGACAGCAACAAGTGGGCCGCTACGATGACCTCACTGTGGGGGGCTAGTTCCCGATCTTTTTTCGGATTCAGATCCTGGCTGTCACCGGAGATGCAACCGAATGGCAAAAAAGACTGCCGCCGCCGTCTCATTACAGACCATGAAGTCGGGCTTCTCGTCCGCGGGCGCTGCTCGCCTTTTTCTCCAGGATGCTCGTATCAACAACACCACGAGCTCTGCAAGCGACATTGTGGTCACATTTTACTACCCTACTGTCGGCGTTAACGAAACGCCGCTCACAGTCATTACGTCGACGTGCTCCGATGGCTACCTTGTCATCGACGTCTCTCCATCGAATCCCGGGACCGCGCCTCAAGACGGACATATCGTCGTTTCACTCACGCTCAAGAACCCTCCGGGCCCTCCGGCGACCATTCAGGGCACTCTGGAAACGGCCTTCTATCCTGAATAGGACCTGCCGTCGCGGTGATGATCACATCCGGTTCACTTCGCCGGCGGCTTCCATAGGCCATCGAGAACACGTCGGGTGTGATCAATCTGGCCCGAACTGCCAGGCAGGGCGACCGACCGATTCGATGGGTGCGTTCGGGCGAAAAGAGGTCCTTTAACCCTGATGACGGCTGCCTCCAACCCCGCGCCACTCGCCTGATGAACGGGCTCCGATCTGCCGACTGCTTCTTCTTCCACCCATTACACCCCACCCCAAGGTCAAACAATGGCTCGTATTACAATAGCCAGAGTCGGCGACGCCCTGTTTCGTCCCACCAAGGGATCTGCGCCGAGGCCAAACACGTTAAAGGTCGTCGTCCAGGGCGATTTCGGCTCTCTGAGTCCCAGGAAAATCGCGGTGACAAAGGCTGAGTTCATCGGTCGCCCGGGCTCGAACACGAAGACGACTTATTGCTGCAAAGGAATCAGAGTCCGGGACGACTATGCGGTCCTGACACTCCGTCGGGTAAAGACGACGCGGTCTGTCAAAGGGTCGAAGAACATGATCGCGATCGGGGTAGGCGAGCCGGTCAGCGGTATCTTTACGGTGAGTCTGAAGCTGGGACCGCCGGGGTCGCCGGTTGAAGAACAGTGCTGGTTCGATGCCGTCGAGTATGTCGAGTGATCGGTCTGAGCAGCGCGTGGCCAAAGTTTATCCGCGGCATTTGACTGCTCGAGCGGCACCGTTTGTCACGGGATCCGCGCACTAGACTCCTGATGGGGGGTGCTTGGCGGGCTGCCGGCCAATTCCCTGTCAAGGGGGGGAAGGCCGCCACCACGGCGGGGCATTATCGCGGGGACTGCGAGGTGAATTCGATACTCGCCAGCGGAGTGCCCGCGGACTTGTTCCGGGCCGATGACGGCGAGTCACCGCCGCCGTTCGATCACTCCCTCCACTTCATCGATCGCTTTTTCCACCCGCAGTGATTCGGGGCAGCGGGGAAAATTCTTCAGCTCCTTGTCGATCCGTTCACGGGCTTGCTGCAGGGTGGGCTTGGCGTTTGCGGGGTCATTGGCATCGGTCAGCAGCCGGGCCCGCAGGAGCCACGCCCGGGCCGCGTCGAGATTCACCATCCGGACGACATCGGCCTGTTCGCTCGATCCGCCCCCTTCCGCCGCTGCCACCGCGGCGAGCGCCGCGGCGGCATCCTTCCGGGCCTCATCGCGACGGCCGGCGGTGTAGAGCATCTCCCCGCGGGTGATCACCGCCTCGGCGAGATGGTGGTGGTGGCCGGCGATCTTCTTGTTCCGCGCCGCAAGGGCGCCGTAGATCTCCACCGCCGCGGTGGCCTGCGCGATCGCGTCGTCGAGCTGATCGGGCGCGCCGGCGGCAAGAATCGCCCTCTGGAGAAGCGCCGCCCCCTTCATCTGGACCACGTCGGGATGATTGGCCACCTTCGCCGACGCGAGGCCGGCGTCGGCGGCGGCAACCGCCCGGTCGGCCGTGGCGATCGCGGCGGGGAGATTGCCCGACTCGGCCTCCGCCCGGGAGAGTGCGCAGAGTGTGGCCACCAGTATCATCTGCGTGTGATCGATGCCGTCCTGCATCGATGGACCGGTCATGACGAGGCCGTCGACCGCCTCGCGGAGCATGGCCTGCCCTTCGGCCGGCCGGCCGTCGTCGACCTGCCAACCGCCGTAGTCGGCCTTGATGCGTGATACCACGACGGTGACGTTGACCTCGGGAAACTGCCGCTGGATTGCTGCGGCGGCGGCGAGCGCCTCGCGGTAGCCATCCCCGGCGGCCGGGTCGGCCTGGAAGTGCTGTAGCACGCAGCGGTCTGCGAGCAGGTTGAACCGCTCGCCGATCGCACGCGCGTTGCCGGGGGTGGCGGTGAGCACACCGGTGACGAGCTCATGAGCGCGGGCGTAGAGACGGTCAGCCTCGCCATAGCGGACCACGAGCCGGGCGAGATTCCCCTCGCGGTGGTAGCCATCGGCGGCCTCGAGCCGAAGGGCGTCGTTCTGCCGCTGCACGCGCAGGAGCGCTTCATACTGCCGGTTCGACTCGCGCATCACGTTCAGGCGATTGAGCTCGGCATTTGGAATCACCGCCCAGGCGTCGTCGCCGATCTCCTTGCCAAGCGTGTCGATTACCTGCCGGGCCGCCGCGGCATTGGCCTGCGCGATGTCGCGCTGCTGGCGGACGAGAACGTTCCCCACCCCCAGCGCTACCAGCCCCGTGGCGGCCATCACCCCCGCCGCCGTCACCGCCGTCCGGTGGCGCTTCGCGAACCGGGCCGCCCTGACCGGCCACGGATCGCGGTACACGCTCACCGGCTCGTCGCCCAGCCACCGGCCGATGTCGGCGGCCAGCGCCTTGGCCGACAGGTAGCGAGCGGCGGGGTCGCGGGCCATCGCCTTGAGGCAGATCGCTTCGAGCGCCGGGGGCACGGAGGGGGCGACGCGCCTGGGCCGGGGAAACACGCCGCGGATCACGTCCTGCATCACCGATGGGGACCGGCCGTCGAACGGGGGAACGCCAGCGAGGAGCTGGTAGAGCGTGGCCCCGAGACCGTAGACGTCGGAGGCGGGCCCGATCCGGTCGACCTCGCCGGCCGCCTGTTCCGGCGCCATGAATGCCGGCGTCCCTTTCGCCTGGCCGGCGCGAGTCGGTTCCGAAGTTCCCGAGTCGATGGCCAACACCGGCCGGCTTCCCGAACCCGACCCCGACCCCGACCCGGAGGCGGCCGCGATCTCTTCGCCACCGACCTTCGCCAGCCCCCAGTCGATGAGCTGCGTCTCGCCGAAATCACCGAGGAGGATATTGGCCGGCTTGATGTCGCGGTGGAGCACGCCGCGGGCGTGGGCGTAGCTCACCGCCTCGCAGACGGCGCTGAACCGGCCGAGGAGGTCGCGCAGCGCCAGTGCCCGCTCCGCCGACGGACGGTCGGCGGCGGAATCGTGATAGCGCTCGATCGCCTGCTTGAGCGTGTCGCCGCGGATGTAGCGCATCACGTAGTACAGGCGACCGTCGCCATGGACGCCGGCGTCGTAGACCGGGCCGATGTTGGGATGCTCGAGCGCCGCCGCCGTCTGCCGCTCGCGGGTGAACGACGCCTGTGCCGGCGGGTCGTGGGCGATCTCGCCGAGCATCTGCTTGACGAGCACTTCGCGCCCGAGCACCGCGTCGCTGGCACGGAGGACCTGCCCCATCCCGCCATGTGCGAGCTCGTCGAGGATCTCGTAGCGAGTCCCCTGGGGCGTGGCACCGGGGAGCGACTTGGTGCGCTCGTCTTCGGGAAGGACGCCGACGCCGACCAGCGCCGTCAGGGCAGCCGCCTCGCCGCCGTGGGTCCTGACGAGCTGGTCGGTGACCGTCTCGACGACGGCGCGGGTGTCGGGACTGACCAGACCGCGCTCGACGAACACGGCCAATAGCGGCCGCGACATGTCGCCGCGCCAGGCCTCGATCGCCCCCAGCGCCGCCGCCGAGGTCACGAACCCCAGCCGCTGGACGAGCAGGCCATGGATCAGGTTGCAGGTGTCGTCGGCGGCCATGGATGGGTCGTTCCGGTGGGTCACGACGGCCGCCGAGGGTCATTTCCCCGCCGCGGCCCACTCCTTCATGAGGGCGATATTCCGTTCGATTTCCGGACGCCGGTCCCCTTTCGCCTCCTCCAGGTAGACCGCCATGTCGGAGTCGTACATCGCCTCCGGCTCCGGGCCGGGGTCGGCCGTGCGCGCCTGCCAGTCGGCCAGGCGGCCGCGCAGGTCGGCCAGCACCCCGGCGTGGGCCGGGTCGGCGGCGAGGTTTTCCAGTTGGTGGGGGTCGGTCGTCCAGGCGTAGAGCTCCTCCATCGGCCGCTCCGGGGCAAACAGCAGCCGCTCGGCGAGCGGATCGAGCGTGCCGGCGGCATGGAGCTCGCGGAGGCGCTGGACGATCGTCTTGTCGTCCTTGTAGGCGTTGGGCTGGAGGGCGGGGCGGCGCGGGTGGAAGTTGCGGATGTAGAGGTGCGTCGGCGTCCGCACGCTCCGGATCCGCTCGACCGTCTCGTCGCAGCGGTCGCGGGCGGCGAACACCGCCTCGCGCGGCAGGTACCCGGCGGCGAACGGATCGCGCCCCTGCATCCACTCCGGCACCGGCAGGCCGGCGGCGGCCAGCGACAGCGCCGCCAGGTCGATCTGCTCGACCAAGTCGTCGCGCACCGCCCCGCGCGCGATCCCCGGCCCGCGCACCACCAGCGGCACGTGCGTCCCCTCGTCGTAGAGGAATTGCTTGCCGCGCGCGTGGCTGATGCCGTGGTCGGTCATGAACACCACGACCGTCGAGGCGGCGAGACCCTCGCGATCGAGCCGCTCGAGCACCTGCCCGACATGGTCGTCGGTGAAGCGCACGGCATCGAGGTAGGCCGCCTGGTCGGCGAGCAGGACCGGGTCGCGCGGGTAACAGGGCGGAAGCGTCACGGCGGCCGGGTCGACGGCGCTGCCGAAGCGATCACGGGCCCGGGCGACGAGCTTCGCCGTCGCCTCGCCCCCCTGGCCGCGGAGCTTGCCGCCGGGGAGCGTGACCTGCATGAAAAACGGCTGCCCCGCGCGCCGGCCGGCCCAGTCGGCGCCGTCGTACAGCGCCGCGTCCCAGCGGAAGTTGTAGTCGGTCTTGCCTGGGCGCTTGGCGGCCGGGGTGTCGCCGCCGAGCCCCTCGCCGATGCCCGTCCAGTAGCCGGCCGCGTGAAACAGCTCGGGGAGCGGGCGCACGGGAGCCGGCAGGTCGATCGCCAGCGCGCCGCGGCCACTGCGGTGGTGGTGGGCGCCGATCGTCGTCTGGTACATCCCGGTGATCAGCGCCGAGCGGCAGGGGGAGCAGACCGGCGCCGTCACGAACGCGTGGCGGAAGAGCGTGCCCTCGGCGGCCAGCCGGTCGACGTGCGGCGTGGCGACGAGGCGCTCGCCGTAGCAGCCGAAGTCGGCCGACATGTCGTCGACCACGAACCAGAGGATGTTGGGGCGCGGGGCGGGCTCGGCGGCGCCTGCCAGCGCCGCGCCGACGGCCAGCACCATGACCGCCACGCACGACACCATGGCCAGTGTCACCGAGCCGCGCATCGCCATCCTCCCGGTGTGGCCGGCCCGTCCGCCGCTCACGCCAGCATCCCGTCGACGACCCGGCCGTGGACATCGGTGAGGCGGAAGTCGCGCCCCTGGAAGCGCCAGGTGAGCTTGGTGTGGTCGAACCCGAGCAGGTGGAGGATCGTGGCCTGGAGGTCGTGGATGTGGACCGGGTCGCGGGCCGGGCGGAAGCCGAGGTCGTCGCTGGCTCCCTGGACGTGGCCGGGGCGCACGCCGCCGCCACACAGCCACAGCGAATAACAGTCGGGGTAGTGGTCGCGGCCGAGGATCCCGCCGCCGGCCGTGCGCCCCTCGCGAAACGGCGTCCGCCCGAACTCGCCCGTGCAGAGGATCAGCGTGTCGTCGAGGAGGCCGCGCTGCTCGAGATCCTCGATCAACGCCGCCGCCGGCTTGTCGAACGTCGCCCCCTTCTTCGTCAGCCCGTCGCGGATGTCTTCGGCCGGGCCGGTGCCGTGGAAGTCCCAGCCCCAGTCGAACAGGTGCACGAACCGCACCCCCTGCTCGACGAGCCGCCGGGCGAGGAGGCAATTGGCCGCCAGGCTCGGCTGCCCCGGGACCGCGCCGTAGGCCGCCAGCACGTGGGCCGGCTCGCGGCCGATGTCCATCACCTCCGGGACGCTGGCCTGCATCCGGTAGGCGAGCTCGTACTGCGCGATCCGCGTGAGCGTCTCGGGGTTTCCCAGCTCGCGCGCCTGCAGTTCGTTGAGATCCTTGAGGGCGTCGAGGCTCGTGCGCCGCGTCGCCCGGCTCATCCCCGGCGGGTCGGAGACATACAGCACCGGGTCGCCCTTCGAGCGGCACTGCACCCCCTGGTAGACGCTCGGCAGGAATCCCGAGCCGAAGCTCGCCGTGCCACCGTTGGGCTGGACGCCCGACGAGATCAGGACGACGAACCCGGGAAGGTCGGCGTTCTCGCTGCCCAGGCCGTAGGTCACCCAGCTCCCGAGGCTCGGCCGGCCCGACCGGCCGCTGCCGGTGTAGAGCATCAGCTCGGCCGGGGCGTGGTTGAATTGGTCGGTGTGCATCGAGCGCACCAGACACAGCCGGTCGGCGACGCGCTGGAGGTTGGGGAGGGCGTCGGACAGCTCCATCCCGCTCTCGCCGCAGCGCACGAACGAGCGCGGCGTGCCGAGGAGCTTGGGGGTGCCGCTGGTGAAGGCAAATGTCTTGCCGGCGAGGAACTCCTCCGGGCAGTCCTGTCCGGCGCGCTTCACCAATTCGGGCTTGTGGTCGTAGAGGTCGAGGTGGGGGGGCGAGCCGGTGAGGTGGATGACGATCATCCGCCGGGCTTTGGCCGGCAGCGGCGCGGGGCGCGCCGCGAGTGGATCGGAGGCCGCCCCCGCCGCGTCGCCGAGCAGGCTCGCCAGGGCCACCGCGCCGATCCCGCCCCCCATCCCGCCGAGCAGGTGGCGGCGGGTGGCGAGCAGCCGCTCTTCGATCCGCGGGTCCATCGCACACTCCTTCGGACGGGGCCTGCCCGTCACGGGCACATGAACGCTTCGTCGAGGTTGAGGATCACGTTGGCGACGACCGTCAGCGTCGCCGCGTCGGCCGGAGCGACATCGTCGGGGAGCGCGCCCAGCGGGCTCTCCTGCATGCCGAACGCGGTCGCCAATTGCTTCGCGGCCGCGGCGTCGGCGCGGTAGGTCGAGAGACAGTCGTCGTGGAGGCGCACCAGCCGGTCGACCTCGGCCGGCGTTGGCGCGCGGGCCAGCACGAGCCGAAACCCGCGCGTCACGCGCCCGGCGGCGGCAGCGCCCCCTTCGCGCGCCATCCGCCGTGCCAGGGCCTGCGCCGCCTCGACGTAGACCGGGTCGTTGAGCGTGACCAGCGCCTGCAGCGGCGTGTTGGTGCGCGGCCGGCGGATCGTGCAGACCTCGCGGTTGGGGGCGTCGAACGTCGCCATCGACGGATAGGGATTGCTGCGCCGCCACGTCGTGTACAGCGCCCGCCGCCAGCGGTCCTCGCCGGCGCTGGTCTGCCAGTCGATGCCGCCACCGAACGCCGCCGACAGGCCGACGGCGGGCTGCGGCGGATTGACGCTCGGCCCGAACTTCTTCGCCGACAACAGGCCCGCCGCGGCCAGCGCCTGGTCGCGGATCACCTCGGCCGGCAGGCGCACGCGCGGGCCGCGCGCGAGGAGCCGGTTGTCGGGATCGCGGGCGACGAGCTCGGCCGGCGCCTGCGACGATTGCCGGTAGGTGGCGCTGGTGACGATCAGGCGCGTCAGCGACCGCGTGTCCCAGCCGCGCTCGACCAATTCGACGGCCAGCCAGTCGAGCAGCTCGGGGTGGCTGGGCAGCTCTCCCTGGCTGCCGAACTCCTCGCTGGTCGCCACCAGGCCGATGCCGAACAGGCGCTCCCAGATCCGGTTGGCGACGACGCGCGCGGTGAGCGGATTGGCCGGATCAACCAGCCATCGCGCCAGCGCCAGCCGGTCGATCCGCCCCGACGGGCCGGCGTCGGGCGGCGGAAACACCGCCGGCACCCCCTCGCGCACCTCGGGGCCGGTGTCGAGGTAGTTGCCGCGGTACTGGAGCTTGGTCGTGCGGCGCTGGTCGCCGGCAAGCTCGAACATCACCGGCACCTTCGCCGGCTTGAGCGCGGCACGCTGCTGCTCGAGCGCTTCCTTGCGCGTGCGCGCCTCCGCCGTCGCCGCCGCGACGTGGCGGCGGTGGTGGTCGGCCAGGCGCGCCGCCTCCACCTCGCTCCGCTCGCCGGCCGGCTTGACGACGATCGCCGCGACGTCGGCGGGGAGGCCGCTCCACTGGCCGGCGCGGGGATCGGCCGTGGCCGCGACCGCCAGCGCCCCGACGGTGTGGCCGGCGTGCTTGCTCCGCTGCCGCAGCGACAGCACCAGCCGCATCCCCTCCGGCACCGGCTGCGGCGCGGCGAGGACGAGCGACAGCTGCGACGGCGAGGTCCCCCCCGGCGCCCAGCCGCCGTCGCGCTCCCGCTTCTCGTCGGCCGGGTGGAGGACGTTGGCCGCGGCGAACCCCTGCTGCGTGCGATCGGCGAAGGCGACGGCCAGCGGCAGGTCGCGGCCGCCGTCGGGGGCCAACTGCGTGGAGGGTGTCGGGGCCTGGTCGAGCGTCGCCTGCCAGACCGGCTGCCGGGCGGCGTCGAGGACGATCACCCGCGCGCCGGCCAGCCGCGCGCCGACCGAGCTGTCGGTCCGGTTCCAGACGGCGATCGCGTCGATCGGCAGCTCGCCACCGAGATCGACCTCCCACCACGGATCGGCCTGCGTGGCGGTGTGGGTCACGGAGTTGTCGGTGTAGACGCCGCTGGTGGTGCCGTCGACGGCGCGGGCCGCGGCGCCGTCGTAGGCGGTCGAGGCCTGCGTCGCCGGCTTGCCACGGGCGACGTTGGCGCCGACGGAAAGCACCTCGACCTCGGCCAGCGAGAGGATCTTGTCGGCGCCGGGCAGCTCGACGCGCACGAAGCGGCCGCGCGGCGCCGCGGCGGCCACCGGCTCGAGCCGCGCCGAGATCCCGGTGACGACGAAGTTTCCGCCGCCGTGCCCCGGGCCGCCGCCGGGGAGGGCGGGATCGGCGGGAAACGCGAGGCGGATGGCCGCCAGCGTGCCGGCGGGCAGCGGCGCCACGACGCGCGTCGTCGCCGTCGCCCCGGCGGCGGCGAGGCGCACGGTGCCGTCGGCGCCGACGGTTCCGGCGGGGCCCCCGTCGATCGCCGCCGATTCCGGCACGAGCGGCTCCCAGGCAATGTCGCGGGGGAACGACCGGTCCCACTCGGCGCGCTGGCCGGCCAGGTCGGCGGTGTCGGTCGCGAGCACGCGCTCGACATCGGCCAATTCGGCGTCGATCCGACCGCGTTCGGCCTCCTGCGCCGGCGTGAGGTAATCCTCGAGCGGCGCCTCGTCGCCGCGGTCGGCGTCGGCAGTGTTGTTGAAGATCGCGTACAGGGCGAAGTAGTCCTGCTGTGAGATCGGGTCGTACTTGTGTGCGTGGCACTGGGCGCAGGCGATCGTCGTCCCCATCCAGGTGGCGAGCGTCGTGTTCACCCGGTCGACGACCGCCGCCGAGCGGAACTCCTCGTCGATCGTCCCCCCTTCGGTGTTGGTCAGCGTGTTGCGGTGGAAGGCGGTCGCGATCCGATCGGCCGTCGTGGCACCGGGAAGGAGGTCGCCGGCGAGCTGCTTGATCGTGAACTCGTCGAACGGCATGTTCGCGTCGCAGGCACGGATCACCCAGTCGCGCCAGCCCCAGATCTCGCGCGGCACGTCGGAGGCATAGCCGCCGCTGTCGGCGTAGCGGGCCAGATCGAGCCACTGCCGCGCCTGGTGCTCGCCGGCGCCGGGGTGGGCGAGGAGCCGATCGACGAAGCGCTCGACGGCATCGGGCGCGGTGTCGGCGACGAACGCGTCGACCTCCTCGGGGGGCAGCGGCAGGCCGACGAGGTCGAGCGCCAGCCGCCGGGCGAGGACCGGCCGCGCCGCCGGAGGGCGCGGCGCGAGCCCCTCTCCCTCGAGGCGGGCGAGGACGAAGCGGTCGATGTCGTTGACGGGCCAGGCCGCGTCGCGCACCGTCGGCACGGCCGGCCGCACCGGAGCCGTGTACGACCAGTGGGGCCGGTATTCCGCCCCGGCGGCGATCCAGCGGCGGAGCAGATCGACCTCGTGGTCGGTGAGCCGTTCGCCGGCGCCCGGCGGCGGCATGACGGTGTCGGGGTCGGTCGACGTGACGCGCGCGACGACGGCGCTCGCCGCCGGATCGCCCGGCACGATCGCCGCGTGGCCGCCGAGGTCAACGCGTGCCCCGTCGGCGGTGTCGAGCCGCAGGCCGCCCTCACCCCCTCCCTGCCGCGCGGTCGCGTCGGGGCCGTGGCAGCGCAGGCACTTGTTGCTCAGCAGCGGCTTGATGTCGCGCACGAACGACGGCTCGGCGGCCGAGGCGCCGCGGACCATGCCGGCGAACGGGCCGGGGACCATCGCGCCCGCGGCGACGACTATCACGAGACACAGCGAACGCGTCATCGATCCGCCCGCCGCGCGCCACGGCCTTGGAGCTGCCCTCACGATCATGTCTCCCCGGAATACCGACAAGTATGCCTGGCGCACCGAGGCGGGGGGAGGCCGGGAGATGCCGGGAAAACGCCGCTGGTAGACGCCCCGGAAGCCGACGAGCAGGCCATCTTCTCCCATAATGGGACCCGCGAAGCCCCTCCGCCGTCGCCCTCGCATCGGCCCGTCGCAATGTCGTGCGGGTCGATGCGAGGGCAGAGGCGCGGGGGGCGTCTCCCTCTGTCGAGCCCGAGCAGAGGCTCCTTGGCGAGCGTGACCGCCTGCCATCTCGGACTGACCGCACTCCGCGCCCCCACCCCCACATGCCCACCCCCTGGCTGGTCACCGTCGCGATTTCGTCCGCGGTCGACCTCCCCGCGACCGGGCCGACCGACCGCGACGGCTTCATCGAGTGGCTGTGGACGGAGTTTGCCGACGGTGAACTGCTCGCGCTCGACGAAGGGAGCGTCGATGCCGAGGCGGCATGGGCTGCGGGGCTCGCAGACAGCGCACTGGTGATCGACACCGCCGCCGCCCCCGTCGAACGCGACTGGGTCGCTGCTGCGGGCGGCGCCGAGATGATCCTCGTGTTCGCCGGCGAACAGGCGGCCGAACGCGCCGCAGCGCTGCTGACCACGCTCACGGGGGTCCGCCTCGGCGCCGTCCGGCAAGCGCCGCCTTCGGGCCAGGCACCAGTGCAGGAGCCCGTCGCCGTGCCGGGGTTCGGCTGGATCGTGCCCCCCGGCTGTGAGGCGGACCTCGATGACACCGCCGCCGGCACGGCGCGCGTCGTCCTCGATGCCGGCATCGGTTTCGGCACCGGCCTCCACCTGACCACGCGCCTCTGCCTCCGCGCCCTGGCGGCCCACGCCGCCGCCGGCCGTCCGCTCGGCCACGTCCTCGATGTCGGCGCCGGCAGCGGGATCCTCGGGATCGCGGCGGCATGCGCCGGCGCCGCCGACGTGGTGGCCGTCGAAATCGACAGCCGCGTCCACGGCGCGATCGCCGCCAACGCGGCCCACAACGGCGTCGCCGACCGCGTGCGGGTCGAGCGGGACCTCGCCGACCTGCCGGCCGGGCCCCCCTTCGACCTCGTCATGGCCAACATCGTCGCCGCGGTGCTCGTCGGCATCGCCGATCGCGTCTGCGCCCGCCTCGCGCGCCCCGGCAGCCTCGTCCTCTCGGGCCTGCCCGACGAGGAAGCGGCGCCCGTCGCCGCGGAATACCGGCGCCGGTTGGGGATCGATCCGCGGGCCATGACCGACGCCGGCTGGACCTGCCTGATCTTCCACCGCTGACGCGCGCCGCCTGTCCACGCCGCCCCGTCCCGGCTACCTTCGCCCCGGCAGGCCGCTACCCCGCCGGACGACTCCGCCCACCGCCAGGCAGGCTCCGATGAAGTGGCTCCACCGCCTCGAACGCATCCTCGAGCCCGTCGCGATCCCCAACCTGACGCAGGTGCTGGTCGCGGGGATGGTGGCGGTCGCCGTGCTCTCGGCCGCCGATCCCGGGCTCGGCGGGCTGCTCGAGCTGGTTCCCGCGCGGGTCTTCGGCGGCGAGGTGTGGCGGCTGGTCACGTTCCTGTTCACACCGGCGCTCGGGATCGGCCTCAATCCCCTGAGCATCCTGTTGTTCGCCATGTACGTGATGTTCCTCCACACGATGGGCTCGGCGCTCGAGGCGACATGGGGCACGGCGCGCTACAACCTGTTCGTCCTCCTCTCATGGGGCGCGAGCCTGGCGGCGGCGCTGCTCGGCTGGTTCGTCGTGCCCGACGGCGCGGTCGGCAGCAACCTCTTCCTCTACGCGTCGATCTTCCTCGCCTTCGCCTGGTTGTTTCCCGAGTACGAAATCCTCCTGTTCTTCGTCCTCCCGGTGAAGGTGAAGTGGCTGGCGCTCGTGGCCGTCGTCGCCACCGTCTGGCAGTTTGCCGTCGGCGTCGCGCGCTTCACCGCCGGGGGCTGGCTGTCGTGCGTGCTGATCCTGGCGGCACACGCCAATCTGGCGCTGTTCCTCGGGCCCGAGATCACCGCCGAGATCCGCCGGCGCCTGGCCAGGGGACGGCTGGCGCCCCGGTCACGCGGCGCCGAGCGGCCGCGCCACGTCTGCGTGGTCTGCGGGGCGACGAATCTCTCCCACCCCGAGCGCGACTTCCGCTACTGCCCGCAGTGCACCGGCACGCCGGCCTACTGCGATCTGCATCTGTCCGGTCACGTCCACCACTGATGGCACTCCGCGGGCGCTTGCCCTGCCCGGGAGCCGGCCACCGGCGCCGCCGCGCGGGGGGGCGCGAGCAGCGGCCGGAACGAACGCTCGAATTCGCGGTATCCTTGAAACACCACGACCGCCAGCGGCACGCCCGCCAGCGCCAGCCGGAAGGCCACCAAGCGCGTCATCCTCCCCGCCGGCGCGGCGCCGAGACGGTCGCCGACACCGCCGGCGGCACACGCGATCAATGGCGCGCTTGCCAGCAGCAGCGCCGCCGGCGTCGACAGTCCGCCGAAGAACCGGCCGACACCGACGATCCCCACCAGCGCCGCGAAGCCGAAGCCGGCCAGTCCCACGCGCCCCCCGCCGGCGAGGCTGCCGGCGAGCGCCGCCGCGAGGACGAGCGCCACCATGCCCCCCTTGACGTAGCCTGCCAGCGGGATCGCCAGGGCGGCGGCGGCCAGCGCCAGAACGACGGCGACGGCCGTCACCACGCCGCCGTCGTCGCGGCGCTCGCCGGCCGCCACGGCCGGCCAGGCGAGGGCCGCCAGCGCCGCCGCGCCGATCACAGCGCCGCGCGATCCGGTCTCCTCAACGCCCAGATGGACCGAACCGTGGAGGAGCACGCGGACCAGCGCCAGCCCCGCGAGGCCACGGACGAGGCTCACGGCGATCCCGGGCCGGCGCCACAGCGCCGCCAGCTCGACCAGCGCCGCCACGGGCAACCCGACGGCGATCAGCCTCCCGAGCGCCGAAGCCGGCGGCAGCCGCGGCAGCGCCCCCACCAGCCACGCCCCGGCGACGGTTCCCGCCAGCACCGCCGGCACGGCCCCGACGCGAGCGCCCGCCGCGCCGGCCCGCCGGCACGCCGCTGCCGTCGCCGCGGCGACCACCCCGGCGGCGAGCGCGGCGCCGGCGCCGGCCATCGCGCCAGCCACGGCGTCAGTCCCGCTGCCCGGCGCAGTCGATCATGATCACCGCCTCGTCGCCGATGTTGCCGATCGCGGTCTTGTCGAAGTTGAAGTCGCTGCGCTTGAGGCGCAGTTCGGTGGCGAAGCCGACGCGCTTCTTCCCCATCGCCGTGATCTCGCGGCCGCCCATGAACGTGAATGTCACCGGCTTGGTGACGCCGTGCATCGTGAAATCGCCGGTCACCTCGTAGCCCCCCGGCACCCCCTTCACCTTCGTGCTCTTGAAGTCGATCGTCGGGAACTGCTTGGAGTCGAAATAGTCGGGCTGGCGGAGATGCTCGTCGCGGGCGGCGTTGGCGGTGTCGACGCTGTCGACCTTGATCGAGAGCGTGAACGACGATTTCGAAGGATCGTCGCGGTCGAGGACGAACGTCCCCGAGACGTCGTTGAACCGGCCTTGGATCCAGCTGATGTCGAGGAACCGGGCCTTGAAACCGACCGACGAATGGACGCCGTCGTAGGCGTATTCGTCGGCGGCGAACGCGGGCAGGGCGAGGAGCACGGCGGCACAGGCGAGGACGACGCGGCGCATGGGATGTGTTCCTTTCGGGGCTGGGGTCGGGCAGAGCATAGCAGGGGCGGCCCGTCAACCAACGCGGACGGCGGCGCGGAGGATCTCGGCCGGGTGTAGCGCTCGGCGGCCGGTGCCGTCGGCGATCTGGTGGCGGCAGCTGGTGCCCGCGGCGGCCACGAGCGTGCCGGGCGGCAGGGCACGGACCGCCGGCAGCAGGACCAGTTCGCCGATCGCCATCGAGACGGCGAAGTGGCCGCGGTCGTAGCCGAAGCTCCCCGCCATCCCGCAGCACCCCGACGGGATCACGCTCAGCGCATGCCCCACCGGCAGCGCCAGCGCCGCCACCGCCGGCTCCATGCTCGACAGCGCCTTCTGGTGGCAGTGGCCATGCAGCGCGATCGCGCGGGGAGCGTCGTCGAAGTCGCCGGGACCGATCCGGCCGGCGGCCGCCTCGCGGGCGAGGAACTCCTCCAGCAGCAGCGCCCGCCCCGCCAGCCGGCGCGCCGGCTCCGCGAGACCGGCCGGGACGAGGTCGGGGTATTCGTCGCGGAAACTCAACAGCGCCGACGGCTCGAGGCCGACCAGCGGCATGCCGTCGCTGACCACCCCCTCCAGCGCCGTGACGTTCCTCACCGCCAGCTCGCGCGCCGCGCGGACGAGCCCCTTGGAGAGCTGCGCCCGGCCGCTGTCGGCATGCTTCGGGATCACGACGGCGTAGCCGAGCGCCTCGAGCAGCTCGACCGCGGCGATCCCGACGCCGGCGTCGAGCGTGTCGGTGAACTCGTCGCACAACAGGTGCACGGCCCCGCGCGGCGCCGTGGCGGCCGTCCAGCGCGGCCGGCGCCGCGAGAACCAGCCCGACAGCCGCTGCGGGGAGAGCGCGGGGAGCGACCGGCGCGGCGCGAACCCGAGGATCCGCTTGACGAGCCACGACGTCCCCGGCGTGCCGACGGCGAGGTTGTAGGCCCACGGGGCGACGCTGGCCCAGCGCAGCAGCGGCGCCGTCGCCGCGACGAGGCGCGTCCGCCACGGCACGCCGCGGGCGTCGTGGACGTGCTGCTCCCACTCCGCCTTGAGGCGCGCCATGTCGACGTTCGACGGGCACTCGCTCTTGCAGGCCTTGCACGACAGGCAGAGGTCCATCACCTCCCCGAGCCCCGGCGAACTCCAGGGGTCGGCCCGGGAGGGATCGGCAAGCGCCTGGCGGAGGAGGTTGGCACGGGCCCGGGTCGTGTCGTGCTCGGAGCGCGTCGCCATGTAGCTGGGGCACATCGTGCCCCCGGCGGCGGCCGGCTTGCGGCACATCCCGACCCCGGAGCACTTCTCGGCGGCGCGGAGCATCCCCCCGGTGTCGCCGAAGCGGAACACCGTCTCGTGACGGGGCTCGGCGGCGCCGGTGAGGATCCGCAACGCCGTGTCCATCGGCGGCGTGTCGATGATCTTCCCCGGATTGAGGATCCCGTCGGGGTCGAACAGCCGCTTCACCCGCTCGAGCAGGCGGTAGCACTCGTCGCCGACCATCGTGCGGACGAACTCGCCGCGCAGCCGGCCGTCGCCATGCTCGCCCGAGAGGCTGCCGCGGTAGCGCTTCACCAGCGCCGCGACGTCGGTCGCCACCGCCCGGAACAGCCGCAGGCCCTCCGCGGTGCGGAGGTCGAACAGCGGGCGGAGGTGGAGCTCGCCGGCGCCGGCGTGGGCGTAGTGGATGCAGTCGAGGCCGTGCGTGCCGCCGAGGAGACGGTCGATGTCGGCGATGTAGGCGGGGAGGTCGTCGATGGCGACGGCGGTGTCCTCGATGATCTCGCGCGGCTTCGCGTCGCCGGGGATGTTCTGCACCAGCCCCTGCCCGGCGCGGCGCAGCTCCCACACCTTTTCGGCGTCGCGGCCGTGGAGCCGGGGGAAGGCGTAGCCGATGCCGGCGGCGGCAAACGCCGCCTCGATCCGGTCGAGGATCGCGCCGCGCCCCCCGGCGTCGGCGTGGCGGACCTCGACGACGAGGACGGCGCCGGGATCGCCGACGACGAAGCTGCGGTTGCGCGCCTGCTCGGGATTGTCTTTGGTGCAGGCGAGGATCTTGTCGTCGATCAGCTCGCAGCCGGTCAGCGCGCCGCCGGCGGCCGCCGCCGCGCTCCGCCCGGCGTGCATCACGACCACCGCGCCGCGGAGCGCCTCGTCGACGGCGCGGCAGTGGGCGACCAGCAGCGCCCCCGGCGGCGGCAGCGGGATCAGGCCGAGCTCGAACTCGACACCGACGAACAGCGTCCCCTCTGACCCGGCCAGCAGCCGGCAGACGTTGAACGGCCGGTCGCCCGCCGGATCGAAGACCGCCGCGTCCATGAGGGCGTCGAGCGCGTAGCCGGTGTTGCGCCGCGTCACCTCCGGCTTGGGAAACGACCGCCGCACCAGCTCGCGCGCCGCCGGATCGGCGAGCAGGTCGCGGAGGCCGGCGAGGATCCGGGCTTCGGGCGCTCCGCCGGCCGTGCACGCGGCCCCGAGCTCGGCCGCCGACAGCGGCCCGAAGCGGGCCTCGGAACCGTCGGCCAGGTAGCCGCGGGCGCTCACCAAGTGGTCGCGCGTCGCGCCGTAGGCGATCGAGTTGCTCCCGCAGGAGTTGTTGCCCACCATCCCGCCGATCGTGGCCCACGACGCGGTCGAGGTCTCCGGGCCGAAGAACAGCCCGTGCGGCGCGAGGAACCGGTTGAGGTCGTTGCGGACCACGCCGGGCTGGACGCGCACGCGCCGCCCGGCCGTGTCGAGGGCGACGATCCGGTTCATGTGGCGGCCGAGGTCGACGACGATCCCGCCGCCGACGACCTGCCCCGCCAGCGACGTGCCGGCGCCACGCGGGATGAACCCGATCCGCTCGGCGGCGGCGAAGCGCACGAGCCGCTGCACGTCGGCGTCCGACTTCGGCAGGGCGACGGCCAGCGGTCGCTCCTGGTATTCCGATGCATCGGTGGCGTAGATCGCACGCCACGACTCGTCGACGAGCAACTCGCCGTCGAGGCTGTCGGCGAGGCGGGCGAGGCGCGCGGCGATGTCCGACGGATGGGGCGCGGTGACGGCCATGCCATCAGTATGCCGCGCTGCCGGGTGAGGCAGCGGGCTTCGTCGGCGGAAAGCTAGCATGATCGCGACCGTCCCCGGGGTCGCGCGATGCCCGCCCGCCAACTCTCCTTCTTCGACGACGACGATCCCGCCCCGGCCGGGAGCCGTGCGCGCCCCTCCGCCGCGCCCGTGCTGCCGGCGGCGGCCGACGCGGAGGCCGTTGCCCTGGCCCGGGCGCTGCCGGCGGCGATCCGGCTCGGCACGTCGAGCTGGTCGTTCCCCGGCTGGACGGGGCTGGTCTACGCGCCCCGGGAGGGCCGGCCCGAGAGCGAGCAGCGCCTCGCGCGCGCGGGGCTGGCGGCCTACGCCGCCTGTCCGCTGTTCCGCACCGTGAGCCTCGACCGCACGTTCTACGCGCCGCTGTCGGCCGACGCCTTCGCCGGCTACGCCGCGCAGGTGCCCGACGACTTCCGGTTCGTCGTCAAGGCGCCGGCGGCGTTCACCGACCCGGTGCTCCGCGGCGGGGCGGCGGGGGACAATCCCTCGTTCCTCGACGGCGCCGCCGCCGCCGCGGCGTTCGTCCGGCCGGCGGTCGAGGGGCTGGCGGGGAAGGTGGGGGCGCTGGTGTTCCAGTTCCCGCCGCTGGGGCGTGTGGCCCGCGATCCCGAGCGCCTCGCCGCGCGGATCGCCGCCTTCGTCGCCGTGCTGCCGCGCGGCCCCCGCTACGCGATCGAGTTCCGCGACCCGCAGTGCCTGCTCCCCGGCGGCGTGCGGATCCTCGCCGACGCCGGTGCCGTGCCCTGCCTCGCGGTCCACGCGCGGATGCCGCCGGTCGCCGAGCAGGTCGAGCGCCTCGGCGGGTTGTCCTCCGGGGCGCTGGTGGTCCGCTGGAACCTCCACGCCGGGATGGCCTACGACGAGGCGAAGCAGCACTACTTCCCGTTCGACCGGTTGGTCGACGAGGATCGGGAGTCGCGGGCGGCGCTCGCCGACCTGGCAGCGGCCCGCGCCGCCCGCGGCGCCGAGGTGCTGATCACGGTCAACAACAAAGCCGAGGGCTCGGCGCCGCTGTCGGTGAAAGCACTGGCGCGGCGGATCGTGGGCCGCGACGGCTGAGCGGCGCGTCCGTCGATCCCGATCCTGCCCCGTGGGAGCAGCGCGGCGGACGGTATCATCGGCCCGCCCGGCCCGAGCCGGTTCCCCCGCCCGCCGGAGCGCCTGCCGATGCCCGACGCCACCCTCTCCGCCGTCGTCTCGCGCCGGTCACTGGCGCTGGTCTTGGCCGCCGTAACGCTCACGGGCGGCTGCGCGCCGCGCGGGCAGGCGCCGCTACGCGTCGGGATGGAGCTGGCTTACCCGCCGTTCGAGATGGTCGATCCGGCCGGCAAGCCGGCGGGATTGAGCGTCCGGCTGGCCGAAGCGCTCGGCAACCACCTCGGCCGGCCGGTGACGATCGAGAACATCGCCTTCGACGGCCTGATCCCCGCGCTCAAGACCGGCAAGATCGACTGCATCATCTCGTCGATGACGGCGACGGCGGAGCGGGCCAAGTCGATCGCCTTCTCGGCCCCCTACATGAAGAGCGGGCTGGCGCTGTTGGTGGCGGTCGAGTCACCGGTGCGCTCCGTCGCCGACCTCGACGCCCCCGGCCGGGTGGTGGCCGTCAAGAAGGGGACGATCGGCCATTCCTACGCCACCGCGTCGCTCCCCAAGGCGACGGTCCTCGTCCTCGACAAGGAGGCGGCCGCCGTGCTCGAGGTGGCGCAGGGCAAGGCCGACGCCTTCATCTACGACCCGCTGTCGGTGTACCGCAGCCAGCTCCGTCACCCCGACACCACGCGGGCCGTGCTCGAGATCTTCGGCGCCGAGTCGTGGGCGATCGGCCTGCGCCGGGGCGACGAGCGCCTCAAGGCCGAGGTCGACCGGTTCCTCGAGGAGTTCCGCGCCGGCGGCGGCTTTGACCGGCTCGGCGACGAGTTCCTCGCCAAGGAGAAGGAGGAGTTCGCGCGGCAGGGGCTGCCGTTCTTCTTCTGAGCGTCCGGCCTTCCCCGGCGGCGGCGTCGCGAGCGGGGCGGCGGCTTGCGGCCCTCGCGCGCGGGCCGTACAACATCGCCACACTTTCGGCCGGTTTTCCAGGGGGTTTTCCATGTCCGTCGCCAGTGACCGGTCCGCCGTCCTCCCCGCCGCCAAGAACCTGCCCAGGGCCCTCGACCGGGCGCTCGACGCCGGCCGCGGGATGCTCCGCCTGTCGCCGACGTGGGTCCCGCGGAGCTTCCTCCATCCCGGGAAGCGCGTCCGCCTCCACCCCGACGACTACTACGCCTACGGCCTCGATCGCGGCGGCATCGACGAGCGCTGGTTCGCGAGCACCACCGAGGCGGCAAACGAGAACCGCACGCCCGACGAGGGGCTCTCGTGGTGCGTGTTCGAGGGGGAGCGGTTCCTGCTCCGCGACGCGGTCGCCGAGGGGAAGGCGAAGCTCGTCGGCAGGGGTATCTGGGACACCTACCGCAAGTGGCCGGTGTATTCGAAGTTCTTCGACAACATGGGGCCGATCCCCCACCACATGCACCAGTCGTTCGAAGACGCCAAGCTCGTCGGCCAGGAGGGGAAGCCCGAGAGCTACTACTTCCCGCCGCAGTACAACAACTGCGACAACAACTTCCCCTACACCTTCATGGGCCTCGAGCCGGGGACCACGAAGGAGGACGTGCGGAGGTGCCTCGAGAACTGGAACCGGGGCGACAACGGGATCATCGATCTCGCCAAGGCCTACCGCCTGAAGCGCGGCACCGGCTGGCTGATCCCGCCGGGAGTCCTCCACGCCCCGGGCTCGCTGCTCACCTACGAGCCGCAGTGGGGGAGCGACGTGTTCGGCATGTTCCAGTCGCTCGTCGAGGGGCGGGCGGTGCCGTGGAGCCTGCTGGTCAAGGACATGCCGAAGGAGAAGCACCACGACCTCGACTTCATCATCGGCCAGCTCGATTGGGACAAGAACGTCGACACCCACTTCAAGCAAGCCAACTACCTCGAACCGATCCTCGACGCCTCGCGCTCGAGCGCCGGTGCCGAGGACCGCTGGATCGTCTACGGCGAGGTCGACGGCCGGCAGCTGTTCAGCGCCAAGGAGCTCACGCTCGAGCCGGGAGCGCGGATCACGATCAAGGACGCCGGCGCCAGCGGCTGGATCACCGTCCAGGGGGAGGGCACGGTCGGCGGCCACACCGTCGCCACTCCGACGCTCGTCCGCTTCGGCCAGATGACCGCCGACGAGTTATTCATCTCGGCCAGTGCCGCCGCCGAGGGCTACGAGGTGGTGAACACCGGGCCGGGGCCGCTCGTCTCCCTGCGCTACTTCGGCCCCGACGTCCATGCCGATTGCCCGAAGACCGGCCGCCAATGGTGACCGAACCGGCTCCCGTTCCCGTCGTCACGTCCCTTCACCGAGCGCCCCGTTCCCCGAGTTGAGAGGTGCCCCCGATGCCGAGCCACGCCTACCCCAAGCTCCACAACGCGATGTGGCCGGGACTGGTCGGCAAGGGGACCGATCCCGGCCAGGAACCGCCGATCAGCCTGGAGCGGATGCTTCACTTGACCGCGGCGGCGAGCGTCGACGGCCGCCGCTTCGACGGCATCGACTACTTCCTCTTCCACCCCCACACCGATCCCGACGCCTCCGACGACCAGCTCCGCCGGACCGCCGACCTGATCGCCTCGCACGGCTTCGTCGTCGGGTCGCTCGTCGCCCCGATCTGGCCGGGCACCGTGGGCGATTCGGCGATGGGCAGCCCGGTGCAGCGGGCGAAGTTCATCAACGCCGTCAAGAAAGCCTGCCGGATCGCCGCGATCTTCAACGACCACGGCATCCGCCACTACGGCGTGATCCGGATCGACTCGGCGGAGTTCGGCATCGCCCGGTGGCGCGAGCACCCCGCCGAGCACACGCGCACGATCGCCGCCACGTTCCGCGAGGCGGCGATCGTGGCCGCCGCCCATGGCGAGCGTCTCGCCGCCGAGGGGGAGATCTGCTGGGCGGGCATGCACTCCTGGAAGGACATGGTCGACCTCCTCGAGGCGGTCGACATGCCGGGGTCGCTCGGGTTCCAGTGCGACCTCGCCCACACCTACCTGTATCTGATGGGCTACAACGCCCCCGAGCACGCCCTGCTCCGCCAGGGCTACTCGCCGGCCGAGTTCCAATCGGCCTACCGCCAGCTCACCGAGCGGCTCCGTCCCTGGACGATCGACTTCCACGTCGCCCAAAACGACGGCGAGGTCCACGGCGCCGGCTCCCACGACAAGACGGGGAAGCACTGCCGGGCCGACGATCCGGCCGGCAAGCTCGACATCGTCGCCTGCGCGGGCCAGTGGCTCGAGGGGGCGGCCGAGCGCGGGATCCGCCACGTCTGCTGGGACGGCTGCATGTTCCCCAACGCCACACTCGAGAACCCCGCCACCTGGAACACGATCCTGCGGACGATGCTCGCCGTCCGCGACGCCCACGGCTGGGACTGACCGTCCCCCGGCCCCCTGTTCAGGCATCCATTCCGAGGACCACGCAGATGGCCAAGCCCCTCCGCATCGGCATGATCGGCTACGGCTTCATGGGCCGTGCCCACTCCAACGGCTACAACCGCGTCAAGGACTTCTTCGACCTCGAGTACCTGCCGGTCCTCCAGGCGGTGGCGGCCCGCGACGTCGAGAAGGCCACCGCCTTCGCCCAGCGCTGGGGCTACGGCCGCGTCGAGAGCGACTGGCGGAAGCTCGTCGCCGCCGACGACATCGACGCGGTCGACATCTGCACGCCCAACAACCTCCACGCCGAGATCGCCACCGAGGCGGCGCGGCACGGCAAGGCGATCCTCTGCGAGAAGCCGCTGTCGATGAACGTCGCCGAGGGGGAGACGATGGTGGCGGCGGTGGAGAAGGCAGGCGTGCCGAACACCGTCTGGTACAACTACCGCCGGATCCCCGCGGTCACGTTCGCCAAGCAGCTCGTCGACGCCGGGCGCCTGGGGCGGATCTTCCACTACCGCGCCAACTTCCTCCAGGACTGGACGATCTCGGCCGACCTCCCCCAAGGGGGCACGGCGCTGTGGCGCCTCGACGCGGCCGCCGCCGGCAGCGGCGTGACCGGCGACCTGCTGGCGCACTGCATCGACACCGCGATCTGGATCAACGGCCAGGTCCGCGACGTCACGGCGATGACCGAGACGTTCGTCAAGGAGCGGAAGCACCAGCTCACCGGCAAGGTCGAGCCGGTGACGATCGACGACGCCTGCTCGTTTCTCTGCCACTTCGCCAACGGCTCGCTCGGGCTGTTCGAGAGCACCCGCTACGCGCGCGGCCACAAGGCGCTGTACACGTTCGAGATCAACGGCGAGAAGATGAGCCTCAAGTGGGATCTCCACGATCTCCACCGGCTGCAGGTCTTCGACTACGCCGACGCCGGCCCGGAGCGCGGTTGGAAGAGCGTCCACGTCACCGACGGCGACCATCCCTACATGGGCAAGTGGTGGGTGCCGGGCCTGGCGATCGGCTACGAGCACTCGTTCGTCCACCAGGTGGCCGACTTCCTCGAGGCCTACGCCAAGAAGCAGCCGGCCCACCCCACCTTCCGCGAAGCCCTCGACACCCAGAAGGTCTGCGACGCGGTGCTGGCCAGTGCGCGGAGCCACCGCTGGGAGAAGGTGTAGCGAGCAGGAGAAACGCGAGCCGTTTCATGGAAGCTCGGTTCGAATGTCGCCAGCGCGCATCCGCTTGACCACCCGGCCCGTCCGTTTCTAGTCTGGCACACGGAGGATCGCGACTTCGTGGCACGAGTCTTCGACATTTACCGCGGCCGCGATCCGGTCGAGTTGCCCGCGTACTCGATCCCCGAGGTGGCCCATCTGATTCGAGTGCCCCAGGCCACCGTTCGCTCGTGGGTTCTCGGCAGACGATATCCGACAGTCGAGGACCGTCGAAAACTCTTCGCGCCCGTGATCCATATCGCAGACCCCAGCAGCCGTTCGTTGTCCTTTCGAAACCTCGTTGAGCTCCACGTTCTGAGTGCGATTCGACGTGATCACGGCGTCAGGCTCGTCGAGGTCCGCAAGGCTGTCGATTACCTGCGCCGCAGGTTCAAGAGCAGCCATCCGCTTGCCGACGTCGAGATGCAAACCGACGGAACGAATCTCTTCGTCGAGCGCTACGGGGAACTGGTCGATGTGTCCGATCAGGGCCAGATGGCCATGAAGGCGTGTCTCATCAGCCACCTCGATCGAATCGAGCGCGATGCACGAGGCGCAGCGGTCCGGCTTTATCCCTTCACGACCAGCCGGGAGGAGCCCGGTCGGCGGACCGTCTTCATCGATCCGCGCGTACAGTTCGGGCGACCATGTCTGACAGGTACCGGCATGCCGACGGCCATCGTCGCGGAACGATTCCTGGCAGGTGATTCGCCGAGGGATATCGCCGCGGACATGGGACTGGATACGGATGCAGTCGAAGAAGCGATCCGGTACGAGAGCCGCGCGGCGTAGGCCGAAAGTCGTCTTCTTTCTCGACCGGTGCACCAATTCGAGGACGCTCGTGGCCGCGTTGACGGCAGCGGGGGCAGTCGTCGAGCGCCACTCCGACCACTTTGCGGACGACATTCCCGACGAAGGCTGGCTGCCAGTCGTCGGCTCCAGGGGATGGGTCGTTCTGACCAACGACAAAAGAATCCGCCACAGGCGAATCCAGCGAGAGGCCCTTCTGGCTGCACGTATCCGGGCGTTCGTTCTGACTGCCGGCCACTTGTCGAGCGCGGAAGCCTCCGACACATGGGTGCGGCAACTCCCGAAGATCGAACGGATCGCGGTCTCGAGGCCGCCACCGTTCATCGCGCACGTCGACCGGTCAAGCGTGAGGGTCATGCCCGTCTCACGCCGCCGCTGACGCGGGAAGAAAAAAAGATCGGCCGCGCTGGGGTCCCAGCGCGGCCGATCCAGATGAGCGAGTTATTTCTCGATCACGACGATCTCGAGTTCACCGCCGTCGGAGACGGCCACGCCCTTGCCCTGCGCCATCAGCTCTTCGAGCTTTTTCAGGGTCTTCTTCGTGATTCTGAGTTGCTGCGGAGCACCAGGCATGACCTTTGCGGGCATGACGAGTTCGAATCCCAACTTCTCCAAAACGCCCTTGTCCTTCTCACCCTCGGGGCCGGCCCCCATCGCCACGAACAACACAGCGCAGACGGCCGCGATCGACATCAGTTTCTTCACAAGCGTACTCCTCAAGGAATTGCCGACCTCCAATTGACCTGCATTGGAAATCCTGATCCAG
>VGZO01000041.1 GCA_016872555.1 Planctomycetota bacterium | reverse complement strand
AAGAAGGTCGCCAAGAAGGTCGCGAAGAAGGCCGCGAAGCGCCGCCGGTAAACAGCCGCCGCTGGACACCGTTGCAGTCAGGGTGTCCGGTGACACGGTCCCCGCGCGTGGGCTATGTTGAACCCGATCGAGAGGACCAGTGGCATGGCGGGCATCGATTTCACGCTCACCGGCGAGGCCCTTTGGACCCGGATGGAGCGGGCAGTGGAACGGGTCAACGACAGACTCCGTCGCACGGTCACGATCCTCGAGGAGGCCGGGGTGCCCTACGCGGTCGTGGGCGGCCACGCCGTGCGGGCCTGGGTTGCCCAAGTCGACGAGGCGGCGGTGCGAAACACCCGTGACGTCGACATTCTCGTCCGCGCGAGAGATCTTCCGGCGCTCGGGTCCGCCATGCTCGCAGCCGGATTTCACCATCGAGAAACCGCCGGCGTGCAGATGTTCGTGGACACCCCGGCAGGGTCGGCACGCGACGCCGTGCACGTGGTGATCTGCGGCGAGTGGGTGCGACCCGGCGAGCACGAGCCCAACCCGGATATCGAGCCTGCGGTGAACACCGGGGGGTTTCGCACGGTGCCGCTCGAAACCCTGGTGCGGATGAAGTTGAACTCGTTTCGCGACAAGGACCGTGTCCACCTGCGCGACATGATCGCGCTGGGGATGGTCGATGCATCGTGGCTCGGGTGGCTTCCCGAGCCCTTCCGTGACCGCCTCGCCACGCTGCTGGCCGACCCCGACGGGTGAGACACCCGGGCCCCCGGGCGCCGTCAGGGGATGGTCACGCCGCGGGTGAAGACCAGCGCGGCGGCACCGGTGCGCACACGGGTCTCGCCGCATCCCCAGGTCGCGCTCTGGCCCAGCCCACCATCGCCCCGCCCTGGCACGGCAGCGTTCGGGCGGCGAGAATGCTCGCGCCGTGCGGCAGGTTCGCTGCCGGTCTCGTGCCCCGGGGGATTCCGCCATGACAGACGCTCCTTGCTGGCCGGAGAACCAGCCGCCAGCCGATCGAGGAGGCCGACGGCGGTTCGCGACGTCGGCCACGGTCCGGTGCGTCGCGGCGCTGCTCGCCCTCGCGGCGCTCGTCGCCGGCTGCTCGCGTCCCGCCGCCCCGCGCCCCGAGCGCCCCCGGCGCCCGGCGGCCGACGACGGCCAGGGCGCCGCGCCGGTGCCGCGCGGCACGATCGGCGTCTCGCTGCTCACGCTCGACAACCCGTTCTTCAAGGTGATCGGCGACGCGATCACCGCGACGGCGCGGAAGTCGAGCTACGAGGCCCAGATCCTTTCCGGCGACAAGGACGTGGCCAAGCAGGGGAACCAGGTCAAGGACTTCATCGTCCGCCGCGTGGCGGCGATCGTGCTGTCGCCCTGCGATTCCAAGGCGATCGGGCCGGTGATCGCGGAGGCCAACGCCGCCGGGATCCCCGTGTTCACCGTCGACATCCCCTACCGCGGCGGCGACGCGAAGGTCGTCACCCAGGTCGCCAGCGACAACTTCGGCGGCGGCAGGGAAGCGGCGGCGGCGATGATCGAAGCCCTCGGCAGCAGTGGCGGGAAGGTGGCGATCCTCCACTTCAAGCAGGCCGAGAGCTGCCTGCTGCGCGTGGCGGGATTCCGCGAGGCGGTCGAGGCCCACAACAAAGGCCTGCCCGCCGGGACGGCGGCGATCGAGATCGTCGCCGAGCTCGAGGCGGGCGGGGCGCGCGACATGGGCTACAAGGCCGCCGAGGACGTCCTCCAGGCCCACGCCGACCTCCGCGGGATCTTCGCGATCAACGATCCCTCGGCGCTTGGCGCCGTCGGCGCCCTCGAGAAGGCGGGGAAGGCGGCGCAGGTCGTGGTCGTCGGCTTCGATGGCCAGCCGGAGGGGAAAGAGGCGATCCGCGCGGGGTCGATCTACGCCGACCCGATCCAATTCCCGGCGCGGATGGGGGAGGAGATCGTGGCCGCGATCGTCCGCCATTCGAAGGGCGAGGAGCTTCCGGCCGAGACCCTGATCCCCACCCGGCTGTATCGCAAAGCCGACGCCGAGAACGACCCCGACCTGCGCTGACGTCCCACCCCCCCGGAGAATCCCGCGATGCGCCACACGGTTTTTGCCGCGCTGGGTTGGGCGCTTGTGGCCTCGTCGCTGACGGCGGCGCCGCCGGCCCCGCTCGAGACGATCGCCTCGCAGCCGTCGTGGATCCTCGAAAACCGCGACGTCCGCCTCGCGGTCACGCGCCACGGCGGCCACATGGCGCCGGTCGAGTTTCTCCGGGCGTCGGGCCGGCCGGTGCAGCCCTACCACGTCAGCCCGTGGCAGAACGAGAACCGCGCCGACCTCCCCGCACCGGTCCTCGCGAGCCTCCGCGGCGACTGGTTCTGCCTGCCGTTCGGTGGCAACGGTGCCGAATTTCACGGTGAGAAGCATCCGCCGCACGGCGAGGTCGCCGGCGCCCCGTGGACCCACGTCGACACGCGCCACGCTCCCGGTCGCCACACGCTCGTCCTCGCGTTCGAACCGCAGGTGCGCCCCGGTCGGATCGTGAAGGAACTGTCGCTCGTCGACGGGCACGATGCGGTCTATTCGCGCCATGTCGTCAGCGGGTTCGCCGGACCGGCCCCCTGCGGCCACCATGCCACGCTCGCCATGCCCGATGCCGAAGGGGTGTTCCGCGTGTCGACCGGCCCGATCGAGCTCGGCTCGACCAATCCGACGCGGTTCAGCGATCCGGCCAACGGGGAATACCAGTCGCTGGCGATCGCGGCCCCGTTCACCGACCTGACCCACGTGCCGCTCCTCGAGCGTGGTGCCGGCACGGCCGACCTGACCAGGCTGCCGGCGCGGCGCGGATACGCGGACCTCGTGCAGGTCGTCAACACGCCGGAGGGGATCGGCTGGACCTGCGCCGTACGGACCGACGAGGGTTGGCTGTGGTACGCCCTCAAGGACCCGAAGGTCCTGCGCTCGACGCTGTTGTGGATCGAGAACCGCGGCCGGCACGGCAGCCCGTGGCTGGGGCGCAACAACTGCCTCGGCCTCGAGGACGTGACCGCGTTCTTCGCCGAAGGCCTGGCCGCCTCGGCCGGCTCCAATCTCCTCACGCGCCGCGGGATCCCGACGGCGCTGGTGTTTTCCGCCGACACGCCGACCGAGATCCGCTACATCCAGGGCGTCGCGCGCGTGCCGGAGGGGTTCGGCAAGGTGGTCACCGCCGAATTCGCCCCCGGTCAGGTGACGTTCGTCGCCGACGGGGGCACGCGCGTGACCGTGGCGGTCAACCATGCCTTTCTCGCCGGCGGCACGCCCTGAGAGGGCGCCGGGGCGCCATCGCCACCCAGCGAACTGAGTGCCTTCCAGAGAAGCGATACCCTCCGCGCGGCGACACATGAGCGGCCGGGGAATGTCCTTTAACCCTTCCTATCCCCCCTTCCAGACCCGCGGACGGCTTTTCCGGCGACCCCAACCGGGTTGGGCTTGGGTTTCCAGTTTTTTCCGGTACTCTGTGGGGTTGCTGTCGAAATACCCTTGACGGAGGTCGGGACGTGGCGGTGGCGATTCGCATGAAACGGATGGGGCGGAAGCACAGGTCGTATTTCCGGATCTGCGCCACCGATCGGCGCAGCCCGCGCGACGGCCGCGTGATCGAGGAGCTGGGCACCTACGACCCGAGCATTCCCGAGACCGATGCCCGCTGCACGATCGACGGCCCGCGGGTCGAATACTGGCTCTCCGTCGGCGCCCAGCCCAGCGATGCGGTGCGGGTGCTGATCAAGAAGTATGGCCCAAAGGGGACGCACCTCAAGGAAATGGACCAGGCCCGCGCCCGGCTCAAGCTCCCCAAGGTGATCCCCGACGCCGGTGCCCCCGTGTTCACCCCCGAGGCCAAGCCGGCGACGACGGCGGCCCCCGCGGCACCGGCCGCAGCCGAAGCCGCGCCCGCTGCCGACGCGGCCGGTGGCGAGCCCGCTGCCGGCTAGTCTGTCCGTCGGTCGCCCGGAGGCTGATCCGGGCCGAGCCCTGCCATGCGCTTCGACATCGTCACCCTGTTCCCGGAACTGTTTCCGGGCTTCCTCTCCGGAAGCCTGCTCGGAGCGGCGCGTGCGGCCGGCCTGATCGAGGTCTCGGTCACCGACATCCGCGACCATGCCAGTGGTATCCACCGTCAGGTCGACGATCGGCCCTTCGGCGGCGGGCCGGGAATGCTCCTCATGCCCGGCCCCGTCGTCGAGTGTGTCGAAGCGGTGCAACGGTGCGATCCCCGGCCCGGCCAGGTGATCCTTCTCTCCCCCGGCGGGCGGCGGCTCGACCAGGAGCTCGTCGAGTCGCTCGCACGGCGCGAGCGGCTCGTCCTCGTCTGCGGCCGCTACGAGGGGTTCGACGCCCGGATCGCGCCGGCGTTGGACGCCGAGGAGATCTCGATCGGCGACTACGTGCTCTCTGGCGGCGAGGTCGCGGCGATGGTGATCATCGACGCCGTCTCCCGGCTCGTTCCCGGCGTGATCGGCGATGCCGAGAGCGCCCGGCAGGATTCCTTCTCGGGCGCCGATCGCCTCGTCGAGGGACCCCAATACACGCGGCCGCGGGAGTTCCGCGGCCTGCCCGTGCCCGAGATCCTTCTCAGCGGCGACCATGCCCGGATCGCCACCTGGCGGCACGAGCAGGCCCGCGAGGCGACCCGGCGCCGGGCCGAATGCTCCCCGCACACCCGTTGACCCCCGTCCCGCAAGGAATCCCGCCGTGAGCCAGCAGATTCTCGCCAAGGTCGAGGCCGCGAGCCTGAAGACCGAAGTTCCCCAGTTTTCGATCGGCGACACCGTCGACGTCCACACCCGGATCCTCGAGGGGGAGAAGGAGCGGATCCAGATCTTCAACGGCGTCGTCATCGCCCGCGCCGGGTCCGGCAGCCGCGAGACGTTCACCGTCCGCCGGATCGTCGCCGGGGAGGGGGTGGAGCGGAAGTTTCCCCTCCACTCGCCGAAGATCGCCCGTGTCGAAGTGAAGCGCTCCGGCGTCTCGCGCCGGGCGAAGCTCTACTACCTCCGTGATCGCGTCGGCAAGGCGGTGCGCCTCCGTGAGAAGCGCGACGACCAAGTGGCTGGCTCGAAGAAGGGTTCGGCCTCCGACGCCTGAACGGAAGTCATCGGTCCTCCGGTGGCCGGGCCGACCGGCGGCCCGGGGCCGGGTTCCCCGGCCGGTGCGTTGGTGGGTGCGATGGTCGACGGCAGGGACGCGCTGGGCCGGACGGGCGAGGCCGAGGCTGCCCGGCACCTCGCCGGCCTCGGCTATCGGATCGTCGAACGGCGTGCGCGTGTCCTGCGCGGCGACATCGATCTGGTGGCGCTCGACGGCCGAACCGTGGTGTTCGTCGAGGTCCGGGCGCGCAGTGACCTCGACCACGGCCATCCTGCCGAGTCGATCGACGGCCGCAAGCGGCGGCGGATCGCCGAGTTGGCCACGGCCTACATCCGTCGCCACCGGCTCGAGGATTGCCCGGTGCGGATCGACGTCGTGACGGTGCTGTTCGACCCCGCCGGGGAGCCGCGCGTCGAACATTCCCCCGACGCCTTCGAAAGCCCGCTGTGAGCCGACGCGGCCGTCCCGTTCACCACGGCCCGGCTCCGGGGACGACAGGTGCCGCCGGGGCTCGATGGGCGGGCGGGGTGGCGAGCTCTTCGGCATCGGTGAACACCCGCACCAGCCCCGCCGGCAGGCGGCGCTCGAGCCGGGCGAAGCGTTTCTCGGTGGCGGGCCGCGGCCCCTCGACGCGCCGGATCATCACCCCGGCGATGCGGCCGGGATGGCGGCGGGCGACCTGGGCGTAGACCTCGGGATCGCGTTCCCCCGAATCACCGACGAGGAGGAATCTCCGTGCGGGAAAATCGGCGAGGATCCGCTCGATCGCCCGGCGCTTGGAGCGCTTCCGTGACGGCAGCCATCCCAGGGGCGTCGAGTCCTTGAGGCGGAACAGTTTGAGATGGAGCGATCCGGATGGCAGGCCGACGTCGCGGAAGAATCCCGACAGGCTGTCGGCGAGTTGCCACGGGCTCGACGAGACGTAGTGGAACGCCACGCCCTCCTCCTCCCACTGCCGGTAGATCGGACCGATCCCCGGGACGGCGACGAACTCGCGGAGGAACGTGTTGGCGAGCAGTTCGCGCCGGTTGGCGACGTTGGAGAGCTTGACGGTGTCGTCGATGTCGGAAATTACCGACGCGCCGCGCTCGGGCACCAGGTGCACGATGCCGCTGGCGATCCCCGCGCCGGCCGCGTCCCCGGCCTCCGGCTCGGCGTCGTCATCGTCGTCGAGCCACGCCGAGGTCGGGAGCCACGTTCCCGGCGTCCGGTCGCCGAGCCCGGTGATCCGGTCGGCATCGATGTCGATCGTGGTGGCGAAGTGGCCGATTCGGTCGGTCTGACCCGCGGTGAACTGCAGCCCCCCCACGCCGCAACGGACGTGGCGGCCGACGAGCCGCTGGAACAGGAACGAGGCGCTGCGTTGCTGGAACACCGGCGCGGCGCACTGCTCGTCGTCGAGCCCCATCACCCGCTTGAGCACGGCCACCGCCATCGCCCGCCGCCGGCTGGTGCGCGGCAGTGGCCGGATGGCCATGCCCGCGACCGTGATCCGCCATTTGCGGCCGCCGGCGGCCTGGCGGGCGTAGGTGGGGAAGAGGACGATCATGCCGGTGCTGCGGGGCGGGAGGAGATGCTTGTGGACGCGGCCCGCCGCCGTCGCACCCCGGGAGCGGTGGCCTCGCTTGCACGGCCGTCATCCCTCATTCTACAACTCCCGGCACTGCATTCGCGGTCGCGACATCAGGGAGACTGGCATGGGTGTGAAGAAGACGGGCAAGGGGCGCCGCAAGTTGGGACAGAAGAAGCGGCGGATGCGCGCCCGGATCCGGCACCGCAAGGGCTGATCGCCGCGCTGCTTCGTTTGCCGCGCGCGATTCAGGGGGTAGGTTTGACAGGTGTCGCTCCGGCGATGCCCCGGGGCGCCTTCCAAGAGGTGCCCAGGTCAGATCTGCCTGATGGATCGCGGCGGAACGGGCGCGCGGAGGATGTGATGCGGATCCCGGTTGCTCGGCGACTGGCTGTCGCCATGGCGGTGTTCGGCACGCTCGCCGGCACCAGCGGCTGCAAGACGCTCAACGAGCGCTACATCGCGCTCGAGGTCTGGAAATACGAGCGCTGCTTCGGGCACCTGCCCCCGGGATTCGTCCCGCCGGGAGCCGGCGCCCAGCCGATGCGCCCCTGCGGTCAGGGAGCGCCCTGTGCCTCGGCACCGGCCGCCGAGGGATGCGATCAGTGCCACGGGAGCGTGGTCGAAGGGGGGCTTCCGGCCGGCACACGCGTCGTCCCCGATCTGCCACCGGGGCCCGGCGGTGCACCGACACCGCTTCCCGCTCCGGCCGGCACGATGCCGGCACCGATCTCCGCCGGCCGCCCGGTGGTGATCTCCGACGAGGTCGTGCTTCCCTGACGTCCCGTATGGCGCCGCCCGCAGGTCAGAAGGTCCCCCTCAAGTCCCCGGCTCGCCGGCGCCGCCGGGCCGTGCCGAGAGCATCTCGTCGAAGATCGCCAGATCGTGCCGGAAGGTCGCGGCCGACAACGACAAGTCGCCGGCGAACGGATAGCCGAACAGCGACACGAGGTACAGGTTGAGCCCGATCATCAGGGCCACCATCACCGTCAGCAGGACGTGCAGGCGGGAGTTGTCGACGGCGAACAGGCCGGTGAACACGATCGTCGCCGCCGCCCCGACGAACAGGGCCACCCACTCGATCGCCGGAATCCCGAAGGCGGCGGTGCCGAGACGCTCGCGGCGGTGGTGCCAGAGCGACGAGATCTGCCCGATCAGCAGCGGGAACACCGCCTGCTCGCTGGCGCTGATGGGTTCGAAGCCGTCGAGCGCGCGGGTAATGCTCGTCATCGCCGCCCGAGCCTCCGCGCTCGTCCGTCCGGCCGCCATCGCCGGCCACTCCTGCTCGACGACGGCCACGGCGTAGTCGCGGCAGCGCTGCTGAACCCGGCTCCGGGCCGGCTCGGACAGCCGGTTGGCGAGATGAAACGACTCGAGCAGGTAGTTCGATTGCTGCTGGACAGTGTCGACGGCTTGCTCGAACCGTGTCATCGCGTCGACGACGATCAGGCCGAGCGTCACGGCGTACAGCGTCCCCGTGACGGCCAGGAGGTTGCCGGTGACGCCGTGGGCGTCACGGAGGACATCCCCCTTGAACAACAGCCGTGTGATCGCCACCACGACCAGCGCGCCGGCCACTCCACCGATCATGAACAGGCCGCAGTTGACCAATCCGCCGGTTTGCATGTCCATGCGACAGTTCCACGATCGACCGGATCCCGGCACCACCGCCGCGCAGCCTACCCAATGGCACGGCGGCGCGACGATGCCGGACGCCCGGGGCGGCACTCAGGCGAGCGTCTCGTCCGGTCCCGGAAACCGACCGGCACGGACGTCGTCGCGCCAGGCGGCCAGGCCGACTGCCACCGCCCCGCGGGCATCGGCATAGCCGCGGACGAATCGCGGCACGCGGCCGGGGGACAGGCCGACGAGGTCATGGAACACCAGCACCTGGCCGTCGCAGTGGGGGCCGGCGCCGATCCCGATCGTGGGGACGGCGAGCGCCGCGGTGACCTCGGCGGCGAGCGCCGCCGGGACGCACTCGAGCACGACGGCGAACGCCCCGGCGTCGGCCGCCGCCCGGGCATCGGCCAGCACCGGCTCGGCATCGCGCTGGACGCGGTACCCGCCGAGCTGGTGGACCGCCTGGGGACGCAGCCCGACGTGCCCCATCACCGGGATCCCGGCCGAAACGATCGCCGCGATCACGTCGGCCTGCCCCGCGGTGCCCTCGAGCTTCACCGCCTGGCAGCCGGTCTTCTTGAGCAATCGGGCGCAGGCTGCGACCGCCCGGCGCGGACCGAGGTGCTGCAGCGGAAACGGCAGGTCGACGACCACCAGGGCCCGCTGCACCGCCCGGACGACGATCTCGCCGTGGTAGATCATCTGCCCGAGGGTGGCGGGGATCGTCGACGGCCGGCCGGCGACTACCATCGCCACGCTGTCGCCGACGAGCACACAGTCGATGCCCGCTTCGTCGGCCAACCGGCCGGTCGGCCAGTCGTAGGCGGTGACCATCGTGATCGGCGCTTTCCGCCGCTTGGCGGCGATCAGGTCGGGAACCGTGACGCGGCGGGGGGTTTCGGGCATGATGGAAAGGGTCATCCCGGTGGAGTGGGGGTCGTACCGTCACCACTGTATCGCGCCACCCCGCCCGCTACGTTTCCGCCGCGTTCTCAGGAGCCGTTGCATGCGATTCCCGCTCCTCGTCGCCCTCGCCGTCGCCTGCGGCGCGGTCACACCGCCAGCCTTCGGCCAAAGCCCCGGCATTCCTCAGCGGCTCAAGGAGAACCAGCGCCGCGGCGTGGTCATCGACAAGGGACCGGGCTGGTTGGCCCTGCGCCTGCCGCGTGAGAACGCGACGATCTGGCGTGCGGTGCCCGGCCCCAACCCGCGGATCCAGGTCGTCGGCACGGCGGAGCGCTCGATGCTCGCCCCGAAACAATTCATCCGGTTTTCGGCGACGCTCGACAGCACGGGCAAGATCACCGAGCCGGTGACGAAGGTCACCTTTCCGGGCGGCGGCAACCCGTCGGTGATCGCCTCCGGGCTCGACACCGGCGAGAAACCGCAGGGGGGCAAACGGTCACCCGGGTTGTACGTGATCAACGGCATCATCCGTGAGGTGGAGGGGACGACCGTCGCCCTGTCGGTCGGCAAGGACCGATTCGAGTTCACGGTGCCGGAGGACGCCGAGTTGCTCGTCGACACTCCCACGCTGGCCGTCGTCGGCAAGGACGACGAGGTCGAGATCGAAGGCACCTACGTCCAGGAGGGGCAGGTGCTGTTCTCCGACCTCAAGGTCACGCTCGCCAAGCCGCTCGCTCCTCCCGAACCCAAGGTGAAATCCCGCCGTTGACCGGCGGCGATCGATGCCCGGCCCTGCATTCGAACCGGCGGGTGGTGCCACTGTCGTTCGGCAGTCCATGGTTCCGCCCCCGGTCGCCCACCGCCCTCCTCCCCGACTGCCCAGACTTCCCGAACGCTTGACCTTGCGGTCACCCCCTACGACCCTATAATCGCGGGGTTCCGGGGGTTGTCCGATGGGCGGCGGCAACGCCGTCCCTCGGCACTGCCGTGCGTCGTTCGCGGGTGTAGCTCAGTTGGTAGAGCACCACGTTGCCAACGTGGTTGTCGTGGGTTCGAATCCCATCACCCGCTCTCGGTGAACATGGTCTCGGTCTGCTTCGGCGTTGGACGGGATGGATCCTCGCACCCACGAGTCGTCGGGGGGCCGGATCGAACCCCGGGCCGTACAGTCATTCCGGGACCGATCGGCACCGGATGCAGCCTGGTTCGCGAGCCGAGTGGGCGAACCGGCCGCGGTGCCATGCCCCTGGCCGGGGTGGTGTCGACCTCCCGGATGCGGCCGGCCCCCGGCAGCGCGGTGAAGACGGCCGGGGACCGGATCGCGGTGAACGACATCCTGACCGGTGGCCAGCACCGAACACCGCATCGCCCCCCGCCATCCCGTCTCCGCACCCCGCTTCGTTCGCGTACCGACTTCACACTTTCCGTCGTTCAACGGCACCGTCACGCCAGCCCACGATCCCGAGTTTCCGGAACCAGCCATGGCCGATTCGCCCACCCTCACGACTGACGACCAGAACCCCGCCGACACGCAGACCAGCCGACCGCCGCTGGCGCTCGACGTCGCCATCGACCGCAAGAGCACCTGCGAGCGGCGGATCCGTGTCACGATCCCGCGTGACGACATCCGGCGCTATCACGACGAGGCGATCGGCGAATTGATGCCCTCGGCCCTGCTCCCCGGGTTCCGTCCCGGCCGCGCGCCGCGGACGCTCGTCAGCAACCGCTTCCGCAGGGAGCTGTCCGACCAGATCCGCTCGAAGCTGCTCACCGACGCGATGACGCAGGTCTCCGAGCAGCAGAGCCTGTCGCCGATCAGCGAGCCCGACATCGATCTCTACGCGGTCATCCTCCCCGACGACGGGCCGATGACGTTCGAGTTCTCGATCGAGGTCCGCCCCGAGTTCGAATTGCCGCAGTGGAAGGGGATGGCGATCAAACGCCCCTCCCGCGAGATTTCCGAGGCCGACATCGACGAGGCCTTGGCCAACCTGCTCCGCGAACGCAGTCGCTTGGTCCCGTCCGACTCGAGCCCCGTGGAGGGCGACCTGATCGTCGCCGACATCCGCTGCCGAGACGGCGACACCGAGCTGTCGAGCGCCCATGAGGTCGAGATCGTGGTCCGCCCGCGGCTGTCGTTCGCCGACGCCGCCCTCGACGGATTCGTGACGCTCGTGTCCCGCGCCAAGGCCGGAGACACCGTTTCGGCGGAGGTCACGATCTCCCCGGAGGCGGCGGTCGAAGCGCTCCGCGGCCGCACGGTGCTCGTCGAGATCACGATTCTCGAGGTCAAGAAGCTCGAGCTCCCGAAGCTCACCCCGGAGCTGCTCGCGGAACTCGGCGACTTCGAATCCCCCGAAGCCCTCCACGCAACGCTCAAGGCGCAGCTGGAGAATCAGCTGTCCTGGCACCGGCGACGGCAGGTGCGCCACCAGGTGGCCGCGACACTCACCGCCTCGGCCGACTGGGACCTGCCCCCGGACCTGCCCAAGCGCCAGAGCCAGCGCGAGCTGGAGCGGGCGATCCTCGAGCTGCGGCGGAGCGGCTTCGACGACGACGCCATCCGCCGTCACGTCAACGAGCTGCGGCAAACGACCCTGGCGAGCACCGCGCGGGCCCTCAAGGAGCATTTCATCCTCGAGAAGATCGCCGAAGCGGAGTCGATCGCGGATACCGGCGCCGATTACGACGACGAGATCCGCGCGATCGCCACGCAGTCGGGTGAGTCGCCGCGGCGCGTGCGGGCAAGCCTCGAGAAGCGCGGGCTGATGGACGTACTCCGCAACCAGATCATCGAGCGCAAGACGCTCGACCTGATCACCGCGGCGGCGGAGTTCACCGACGTGCCGTTCGAGTTCCGCAAGGCCGACGCCGACGCCGTCGATCATGCCGTCTGCGGCGCGATCGTCGGCGAGGAGGAGATCCCCACCGCCAAGCATTCGGAATCGGCACCGGCCCGCGGTTCCGCGCGCCGCTGAACCGGCCGCTCCGACCAGGTGTCCACCGGGGTCGGCACCCCGGTGGCCCCGAACGGAGGCCTGCCGTCGCCTCCGTCCGCTTCCCCCGCCATCATGTCCCCTGTCCACCCCGCGGACCCGCCATGCACGACCACCAGACGACCGGACCGTCCCGCTCCGCCCCCGCCGGTCCCTCCGCACCGCGCGCCGCGGAAGCGTCGAGCGCCTACAGCAACTACCAGCGCCAGCGCCAGATGACCCTCGGCGACCTGCTGCTCGAGAATCGGATCATCCTCCTCCAGGGCGAGATCTACGACGGCAACGCCAACGAACTGGTGATGAAGCTCCTCTATCTGCAGAGCGAGAACCGGCGGAAGGACATCCACTTCTACATCAACTCCCCCGGCGGCAGCGTCACCGCGACGATGGCGGTCTACGACACGATGCAGATCCTCTCCTGCCCCGTCGCGACCTACTGCGTCGGCCTCGCTGCCAGCGGCGGCGCCGTGCTACTCGCGGGGGGCACCAAGGGGAAACGCTTCGCCCTGCCGCACGCCAAGGTGATGATCCACCAGCCCTACGGCCAGGTCGGCGGGCAGGTCAGCGACATCGAGATCCAGGCCGAGGAGATCCTCAAGACCCGCTCGATCCTCAACGAGATCCTCGCCCATCACACCGGCCAGCCGCTCGAGCGGATCGCCCGTGACACCGACCGCGACCGGTACCTGTCCGCCACCGAGGCGAAGGACTACGGTCTGGTCGACGACATCCTCACCAAGCCTCCCGTGACCGCCGAAGACGACAAGGACAAGGACTGACCGATGCCGCTGATCCCCTACGTGATCGAGAAGAGCGGCCGCGAAGAGCGGGCGATGGACATCTACAGTCGCCTGCTCAAGGATCGCATCATCTTTCTCGGCAGCCAGGTGAACGACGAGGTCGCCAACGCGATCGTGGCGCAGATGCTGTTCCTGCAGTCGGACGACCCGAAGGCCGACATCCACCTGTACATCAACTCCCCGGGGGGAAGCGTCACCGCGGGGCTGGCGATCTACGACACGATGCAGTTCGTGACCTGCGACGTCGCCACCTACTGCATCGGCCAGTGCGCGTCGATGGGGGCGGTGCTGCTCACGGCCGGTGCCCGGGGCAAGCGCCGGGCGCTCCCCAATTCGCGGATCATGATCCACCAGCCGCTGGCCGGAATGGAGGGAACGGCGGAGGAGATCATGATCCACGCCAAGGAGTTCCGGAACATCAAGCACAAGCTCAACGCGATCCTGCTCAAGCACACCGGCCATCCCCTGGAGAAGATCGAGCAGGACACCGACCGCGATCGGTTCATGTCGGCGCACGAGGCGCTCGACTACAAGCTCATCGACGAGGTGATCGACCGGATGCCGGACGGCCGACCCGCGGGCTGACGCGTGGGCCGTTCACCGCCCCGGCCCACTCGGAGGCGGCAGGGAAGCCGAGGCCAAGGACGGCCCGACGGCGCAGGAGGCGCTATGAATCCGACCTGTCCGTGGACGACGTGTTCGCGACCGTGCGCCACGGCGAAGGGCTTCAAGGCCCACCTCGTCGCGCTGGCAGCCACAGCAGCGCTGGCCGCGGTGGGCTGCAAGAGCAACATCGACCAGCAACTCCTCGAGCGCGAGCTGCGCCTCCAGGAGGATCAGATCTACCAGCTCCAGGACGAGCTGGTCTCACGGCAGTCGCAGCTGGAGCGCCGTGAAGTCGAGAACGCCAGCCTGCGCAAGCAGCTGGGGATCGCCGACGGTGCCGGTCCAGGCGCCGGGCGCCTCGAGCTCCCCTCCGGCGTCGCAACGCCGGCGCGGGCGCCCGTGCTTTCGACCGTCGAGCCCGACCGGCCGGTGCTCGTGCCGCCGGTCGTGGTCCCACCGGCGTCGACCACGCCCGGGGCGGCTCCCTCGCCCCCGGCCGGGGGCGGCTTGCGGTTCGGCCCCCCGTCGTCGCCGCCGGGCACCGCTCCTCCGGGCATCGGTCCGGGCACGATCGCACCGCCGGTGCTCGACGGCGTGCCCCCGCTCCCGGTCTTTCCGGCTGCACCCGCCTCCCCGGCCGCCGGTCCCCGTGCCGGCCTCCCTCCGGTGCGCCGGCTGTCGCACGAGGAGACGGTCGCGGCCCAGCCGGCGATCGCGGGCCTGGTCGTCAATGCGGCGCACACCGCCTGCATCGACGCCGATGGCGACGGCACCAGCGACGCTCTCGCGCTGGTCGTCGAACCACGCGACGCCTCCGGCCGGTTGGTGGCCGCCGGCGGCGACGTGACGATCGCCGTCTTCGACGAATCGGTCGCCCCGCCGGTGCTGCCGGTCACGCCCGGCGGTGGCGATGCATCGCCACCGCCCCCGGCCGAGGCGTGCCTGGTGCAGGTCACGATCCCCGAAGCGGAAGTCAACGGTCACTTCCGCGCGACGTCACGGGCGCGGGGGCTGCACTTCTCGCTGCCGTGGCGCAGCCGGGCTCCGGTCGCCGACCACGTCCGGGTGATCGTCTCGCTCGTGACGCTCGACGGCCGGACGTTCACCGCTGACGCGCTCGTGGCGACGAGACGGTGACGTGGCGACGAGACGGTGACGTGGCGACGAGACGGTGACGTGGCGACGAGACGGTGACGTGGCGGTCCGCTACAGCCCACGGTCCTCGAGGAAGTTGAGCAGGTCGGCGACGCGGTTGGAGTACCCCCACTCGTTGTCGTACCAGCTCACCACCTTGACGAAGTTGCCGAGACCGATGGTGTCGACCGCCGAGAAGATCGAGCTGTGCGGATCCCCCTTGAGGTCGGTCGAGACCAGCTCCTTGTCGGAGTAGCGGAGGATTCCCTTCAGCGGCCCGTCGGCGGCCTTCTTCATCACCGCGTTGATGTCGGCCGGCGACGCTTCGCGGAGGAGGAGCGCGGTGAAGTCGACGATGCTCACCGTCGGCACCGGGACACGGAACGCCATCCCGGTGAACTTCCCCTGCAGGGCCGGGATCACCAGCCCCACCGCCCGGGCGGCACCGGTGCTCGAGGGGACGATGTTCAGGGCCGCGGCGCGCGCGTCGCGGAGGTCCTTGGCGGCGGTGTCGACCGTCTTCTGGGAGTTGGTGTAGGCGTGGACCGTGGTCAGCAGCCCGCGGTCGATGCCGAACGTCTCGTGGAGCACCTTGGCGACGGGCGCCAGCCCGTTGGTGGTGCACGAGGCGTTGGAGATGACGTGGTGCTTCTTCGGGTCGTACATCTCGTTGTTGACGCCGAGGACGAGGGTCAGATCCTCGTTCTTGGCCGGTGCCGAGATCACGACCTTCTTGACGCTGTCGCGCCGGTGGGCCGCCGCCTTGGTCGCGTCGGTGAACAACCCGGTGCTCTCGACGACGATCTGCACCCCCTGGCTGCCCCACGGGATCGCGCCGGGGTCACGCTCGGCGAAGACGTGGACCTTCTGGCCGTCGACGACCAGGTCGTTGCCGTCGTGCCCGACGGCACCCTTGAACGGGCCGTAGTTGGAGTCGAACTCGAGGAGATGCGCGTTGGTCTTGGCGTCGGTGAGATCGTTGAGGGCCGCCACCTGCACGTCGCCGCCGAGGCCGTACTTCTCGTAGATGGCACGGTAGGTGAGGCGGCCGATGCGACCGAAACCGTTGATACCGACGCGGATGGGCACGAGATCGCTCCTGCTGCGGTGAACCGGCCCTCGGGCGCCGGCGCGAGACGAAACGGAGGGGAAAACGCGGGCGGAATATACACCTCCCACCGCCGGCCGCTCAAATCGCCGGCGCCCCCCGCGCCACTGTGCCCGTGACGCCGTCGTCGCCCGCCGCGTACATTCTCGTCATGACCACGCCCGTCATCGAACTCGCCGGCGTCCGCAAGTCGTTTCCGCAGCCCGAGGGGGGCCGCGTCGAGATCCTCGACGTGCCCGAGTTGACGATCCCGGCCGGCGCGCAGGTGGCGCTCGAGGGGGCGAGCGGTTCCGGCAAGTCGACACTCCTCAACGTGATCGCCGGCATCCTCCGCCCCGACACCGGCCACGTCCTCGTCGACGGCATCGACATCACCAGGCTGGCGGAGCCGCAGCGCGACCGGCTCCGCGCCGACAAGCTCGGCCTCGTGTTCCAGTCGTTCAATCTCCTCCCCGGATTCACCGCCCTGGAAAACGTGCTGGTCGCGATGTCGTTCGGTTCCGATCGCCCCGACCGGCGCCGGGCCGAGGGCCTGCTCGACGCGGTCGGCCTCTCCCACCGCCTCGGCTACCGTCCCGCCCAGCTCTCGGTCGGCCAGCAGCAGCGCGTCGCGGTCGCCCGGGCACTGGCCAACCGGCCGCGCGTCGTGCTCGCCGACGAACCGACCGCGAGCGTCGATCCCGCCCACCAGGCGCAGGTCATCGACCTGCTCCGCGACACCTGTTCGGCGCACGGCGTGGCGCTGGTGGTCGTGACCCACGCGCCGGAGGTGGCGGGGCTGTTTCCCCGGCGGCTGCGGCTCGAGCACTTCAACCGCGCCGCCGCGGGGCATGCCCGGGCGACGGTCGGAGGGGAGTGACACCGATGGGGATCCTCGGCATCGCCTGGCGCAGCATCCGGCAGCGGCCCCTCACCAGCCTGCTGACGAGCCTGTCGTTGGCGCTGGGCGTGGCACTGGTCGTGGCGACGCTGGTCACCGCGGGGCTGGTGCAGAAGGCGTTCGAGAGCGGTGCCGGGCTGGGCTACAACATGATCGTCGGCGCCAAGGGGAGCCCACTGCAGCTGGTGCTCAACAGCGTCTACTTCATCAGCAAGCCGATCGAGAACGTCCCCTGGGCGTTCTACGCCGAGTTCCTCCCGGCCGCGCGCCGCGCCGACGGTGTCGACGGCCGGTTCGCCGCGAGCACGAAGACTGCCGTGCCGATCTGCATGGGGGACTATTTCAACTCGTTCCGCGTGATCGGGACCGACGCCGCGTTCTTCGGCGAGCTGACCCGCGGCGACGGCGAACCGTTCGTGTTCGCGGCGGGGGGCAATTTCCGCGACGACGACTATTTCGCCGGCGTGCTCGGCGCCACCGTCGCCGCGAAGTTGCGGCTCGCCGTCGGCGATACGTTTTCGCCGACGCACGGCGCCGACAATGGCCCGGTCCACGATCCGTTCCGGGTCGTCGGGATCCTCGCCCGGACCGACACGCCGATCGACCGCGGCGTGTTCGTCAACATGGAGGGGTTCTATCTCCAGGACGGCCACGCCAAGCCGCTTCCCGAGGGGGTCGAGCCGCCCCCACCGCCGCCGCCGTCGGCTCTCGGCCGCCCCGCGCCCCTCCCCGAGGCGCAGCGCGAGGTGACCGCGATCCTCCTCGAGACGTCCTCCCAGCCCGGGCTCCCCGGCATGCCGTCGCTGCCGGCGGAGCTGTCGGCGATGGTCCTGCGGACGGCGATCAACGAGGGGCGCGACGCCCAGGCGGTGCTCCCCGTCGGCGAGATCCGTCAACTCCTCGACCTGTTCGTCCGGCCGCTGGAACTGCTGCTGTTGCTGGTGACGGCGATGGTGGTGCTCGTGTCGGCGATCGGGATCCTGGTGAGCATGATCGGCTCGTCGCTGGAACGGACGCGCGACGTGGCGATCATGCGTGCCCTCGGCGCCCGGCGGAGCGTGGTGCTCTCCGCGGTGCTCGCCGAGGCGGTTCTCCTGGCCGTCGGCGGCGGCCTGGCCGGGTGGATCCTCGGTCACCTGCTGGTGGGGGCCCTGGGCCCGTGGATCTCGACCAACGCCGGCGTCTCTGCCAGCGTGCTGTCGGCGGCGCCGAGAACGGAACTGCTGCTCGTGCCGGGGCTCGTCCTGGTCGGGATCGTCGCCGCCCTGGTGCCCGCGATCGCCGCCTACCGGACCGACGTGGCCCGCTGGCTACAGGGGCCGGGCTGACCGGCCGCCCGCGGCCGGGTCCCGCTCGCGGACCGCCGGGGGGTGTCGGCCGCGGGGGGCTGGTAGAATCGGGGCATGAAGAAACTCCGCTCGCTCGTCGCCGCCGTGACGGTCCTCGGCCTGGCCCTGGGATCGCTTCCGCGCCCGGCCGCCGCCTGCCCGTTCTGCAGCGCGGTGTCGCTGACCTTCGCCCAGGAAATCGCCCAGAGCCAGGCGGCGGTGATCGCCCGGCTGGTGGAAGCACCGGCCGAGGGAGCGCTGAAACTGCGGGCTGACGGCCCGCTCCCCAAGGGCCGGTTCGAGGTCGTCGAGGTGCTCAAGGGAGGGGACCTCGTCACCGAGGCCGGGCACTCCGGCCCCGACGGGACGCCGATCGAGACGATCATGCTCGATCGCAAGCCGGTCGGCGGGCTCCACCTGCTGATGGCGGTCGAGCCGCCGAAACTGGTCTGGTCGACCCCGATCGCCGTCAGCGACCGGGCGGTGGACTACATCCGCCGGCTGGCGACGCTGCCGGAGAAGGGTCCGGATCGGCTGGCGTTCTTCCAGCAATACCTCGAGGACGCCGACGAGACGCTCGCCCGCGACGCCTACGACGAGTTCGCCGTCGCCCCGTACGACGACGTCCGTGGGCTCGAAAGCCGCATGGACGCGGCCCAACTGCTGGCGTGGATCGAGAATCCGAAGGTCGCCTCCAACCGGCGCCGGCTCTACGCCACGATGCTCGGGGTCTGCGGCAGTAAGGCCGATGCCGCGCGGATCGCCGCGATCCTCGCCGGCGAGGGGTACGACGGCGACAAGGCCGAGGTCCGCTCCGGGCTCGATGCCCTGATCGCCTGCTACGTCACGCTCGAGGGAGCCACGGGGCTCGATCTGGTCGACCGGCTGTTCCTTCCCGGAGGCAAACGCGACGTACCGTTCACCGAAACCTACGCCGCGGTGATGGCGCTGCGGTTCCTCGGCGAGGAATCGCGTGACGTGCCGCGGGAGCGGGTATTGGCGTCGCTGCGCAAGCTCCTCGACGAGCCGAAGCTGGCGGATCTGGTGATCGCCGATCTGGCCCGCTGGCAGGACTGGTCTGTGGTCGGTCGGCTCGAGCAACTGTTCACCGACGCGACCGACGACAACATCTTCGTCCGTGAGCCGGTGATCAATTACCTCAAGGCCTGCCCGCTTCCCGAGGCGGACGCGGCGGTGAAGCGACTGGCCGCGATCGACCCCGAGGCGGTGCGCCGGGCGGCGACGCTGGCGGGGTTCGCGGGGGTGTTGGCGGCAAAAGGGGGCGGCGCCACACCGCCGCCGGCGGCGACCACGGCGGACGACGGCGATCCGGGTGATCCCTCGACCGCAACTCCCTCGGCACCTGCACCAACCGCCGATTCGGGCACCGACGCCGCCCTCGTCGCCCGGGTCGCCCCCGTACTCGCCGACGACGACGCCACCGACGACCGCGCGGCGGTCGATCCAGCCGGCGCCGTGCCGCCGGCCCTCGCCGCGTCGCCATCCACGGAGGGCTCGTGGGTTCCCTGGGGCTTGATGGTCGCGGCGCTGGGCCTGCTTCTGGCGTCGATCGTCCGCACCGCCCTCCATGCCGCCACCCGTCACGGCTGATCCCCCTTCCTGTCCTCCGGGCCCGACACCATGGCCAGCGGCCTGTTCGATACTCCCGCCCCCGACGTCGCGCGGCCCGTCGCCGGCGACGCCGACCGCTACCGCGCGCTGCCGCCCACCGTGGTCCCGGCGGTCGTGCTCGCCGTCCTCTCGCCACTCACGCTTCTCGATTGGTGGTTGGCGTTGGTGCCGCTCGGCGCCCTCGTCGCCGGAGTGATCGGCTGGCGGGCGATCGCCACCCGCCCCGAGGACTACACCGGCCGGCTGCTGGCGATCGGCGCGACGCTCGTCGCCGCCGTGGCCCTCGTCGCGGGCCTCGCCTGGCAGGCGGGCGTCTACGCCGCCGAGCTGCCCGAGGGGTTCGAGCGGATCGACTACGGCGCGCTCCAGCCGCTCCCCGGCGACCCGCCCCACATGATCCCGGAAAGCGCCCTGGCCCTCGACGGCCGCGACGTGCTCCTCAAGGGCTACATGTATCCCGGCAAGCAGCAGCGCGGGATCGTGCAGTTCGTCCTCGTCCGCGACCAGGGCGACTGCTGCTTCGGTGGCAATCCCAAGATCACCGACCGCGTGCTCGTGCAACTTGCCGATCCGGTCGGCACGATGTTCACACCGAAGGTGTGCAAGGTGGCCGGCCGGTTCTCGGTGCGACCGACCGGCACGACGGCCCTCGAGGGGGGCGTGTTCTACCACCTCGAAAACGCCACCCTCCGCTGAGCAGCGCGGCGGTGGACGAGCCGGCACTGATCTCATGGCTTCCTCCCTTCCATTATTCCAGGCCCTCCGCGCCGGCGCGACGGTCACCGGGGTGGTGGCGCTGCTCGGCTGCGGTGGCCCCCGATCCCCCGCCACGCGCCCCGTTCCTCCCGCGGCCGACGCGGCCCCCGGGGGATCGCCGTCGACGGCGCTGCCCGCCGCCCCCGCCGCCGCGGCGACCTCCGCCGCGCCTGCCGCACCGCGCGAGATCACGTTCGACGACATCAAGCTCGGGCTGGAAAAAGGCGCACCCTTCACCCCCGACGCGCTCACGCCGCGGGTCCGCGAGCTCGAGCGACAGCGCGTCCGGATCCGCGGCTACATCCTCCCCAGCTTCCAGCAGACCGGGCTCACCCAGTTCGTTCTCGTGCGCGACAACATGGAGTGCTGCTTCGGCCCCGGCGCGGCGCTCCACGACTGCGTCGTCGTGCGGATGGCGCCGGGCACGAGCGCCGAGTTCTCGATCCGGCCGGTGGCGGTGACGGGGGTGTTTCGCGTCGAGGAACTGCGCGGGCCCGGTGGCGGCCATCTGGCGATTTATGCGCTGGATGGCGACGACGTGAAGTGACCCCGCGGCGTTGGTACCATCGCTTCCCCGGGGCGAAACCTCCCCGGAGTCCGTCCGCCGCCGCCGCACCGCGATGCTCTACTGGATTTACGACATCCCCTCGGCGACGCTCGCGCTGGGGATGATCGCGCTGTTCGTCGGGATCTACTGGGGCGGGGCGCTGGTCGTCCGGCCGATCCTCCGCCAGTTCGTCCGTTCGACCCCGGCGTGCAACGACGTCGTCGGCTACGTGCTGTCGTGCTTCTGCGTGTTCTACGGCCTGCTGCTCGGCCTGATCGCGGTCACTGCCTACCAGAATTTCTCCGCCGCCGAGGCCAACGTCACCCACGAGGCGGCGGCGCTGGCGGCGCTGTATGAAGACGTCGGCCAGTACCCCGCGCCGTGGGGCCAGAATCTGCGCTGGGCGCTGCGCGACTACACGCGCTACGTCATCAAATATGCCTGGCCGCTGCAGCGCCGCGGCATCGTCCCGGTCGAGGGGTCGGTCCGTGCCCAGGCGTTCGAGGAGCAATTGCTCGCTTTCCAGCCGGAAACCCCCGCCGAGGAGATCCTCCATGCCGAGGCGCTGCGGCAATTCAACTCGTTCCTCGAGGCCCGGCGGATGCGCCTGTTCGCGGTCACGTCGAGCATCCCGGTGGTGATGTGGTACGTCGTGATCCTCGGGGCGCTGATCACGATCGCGATGGTCTGGCTGTTCGACATGAAGTTCGTCACCCATCTGCTCCTCGGTGGCCTGCTGTCGGCCTACCTCGGCACGATGATCTTCCTGATCGCGGCGATGGACAATCCGTTCCGCGGCGAGGTGAGCATCGCGCCGGAGGTGTTCGAGACGCTGTACGCCCACATGGTCGAGGAGTGAGGCGATGCCGCGCCAGGCCGACAGCCGCAGCCGCCGCGCCGCCGTCCGGGACGGCTGGGCCGCGACGCTCGCCGCCGCGCGGGCACTCGGTCCGGTGACGATCGCCGGCTGCGGCCTGCCGACCCCGGTGCGGACCGTGACCATCGGCTTGCTCCATTCCCAGACCGGTCCGGTGGCGATCAGCGCGACACCGGTCCGCGACGCGCAGATCCATGCCATCGAGGAGATCAACGCCGGCGGCGGCCTGCTCGGCCGGCAGATCGAGTTTTCCGCCCCCGACACCCGATCCCGTCCCGACCTGTTCGCCAACCGCGCCCGCCGGTTGCTCGACGGCGGCGCCGTGGCGCTGTTCGGCTGCTGGTCGACACCGTCGCGGAAGGCGGTGATTCCCAGCGTCGAGGAATACAAGCGGCTGCTGTTCTACGGCGTGCCCTACGAGGGGAACGAGTCGTCGCGGTTCGTCATCTACGGCGGTCAGATCCCCAACCAACAGGTCCTGCCGGTCCTCGACTGGCTGCAGTCGGCCGCCGGCGGCTTGCGGCGGCGGCTGTTCGTGGTCGGCAGCGACGACTTCTACGGCCGGACGATGACCCACGTCGTCCGCCGGGCACTGATCGACCGGGCCCTGCAATTCGCCGGCGTGATCCTCGTCCCGACGACCGCTGCGGTGACCGCCGACACGGTCGAGACGATCACGTCGAGCGGCGCCGACTGCATCCTCAGCACGCTCTCCGGGACGCCGGCCCTGGCGCTGTTTTCCCGGCTCGCGGAGGCCGGCCTCGACCCGCGCCGACTCCCGGTCATGTCGACGACGATCGGTGAGGATGAACTGCGCCTCCTCCGCCCCGACGTCGTGGCAGGGCACTACGCCGTCTCCGCCTACTTCCAAAGCGACGACGGGGCGGGCAACGGCGAGTGGATCGCCGGCTTCCGCCGTGAGTTCGGCTTCGACCGGGTGACCAGCGACACGATGGAGACGGGCTACTCGCTCCTCCACCTCTGGGCTGCCGCCGTGCGCCGTGCCGGATCGGTGGCCACCGGGGCGGTGCTCCAGGCCCTCCGCGACGGCGTGTCGTTCGCCGGTCCCGGCGGCCGGCTGGCGATGGATCCGGCCACGCAGCACTGTGCCAAGCCTTGCCGGATCGGCCGGATCCGCTCCGACCGGCAGTTCGACGTGGTCCACGAGTCGTCCGCTCCGATCCCCCCCGACCCCTACCCGGCGCTGGCGTTTCCCGGCTGGTCGTGCGATTGGACGAAGGGGGGCGTCGTCCGCGGGGCGGAGGTGAAACTCGATGGCGACCTTCGACGTCCAGCACACCGAGGGAATGCGCTGGGTGAAGGCCAGCCTCGCCGACGACACGATCCGCACCGAGCGCGGGGCCCTCAACCACATGCAGGGTGCGGTCACGATGGACGTGCCGTTGCCGTCGCTCCGCGCCGCCTGGGTGTCGCTGTTCTCGGACGAATCGCTCCTCCGCCCCCGGTTCACCGGCACGGGCACGGTGTTCCTCGACTCGACGCTCGGCGGCTACCATCCACTGCGGATCGGGCGCGGCGAGCAGTGGATCCTCGACCGCAAGTGCTTCTGGGTCTCCGAAGGCGAGGTCGAGATCACGGTCCGCCGGGAGTCGTGGTGGACGGCGTTTCTCGCCGGCGAGGGGTTCATCTGGTACAAGACCGTACTTCGTGGGGATGGCCAGGCGCTGCTGTCGGTCGACGGCCCGGTCGAGGAGATCCGCCTCGAAGACGACCGGCTCGTGGTCGACGGCCCGCAAGTCATGGCCCGGACGGCCGGCATCCGGCTGTCGCTCAAGCGACCAACGAGCAACTTCCTGAGTTTCTGGCTCAGCGGCCAGGAACGGAGCTACGTCTACGAGGGTTCAGGCCGGTTGCTGCTGTGCACGACCCCCTACTGGCGGAAGCGGATGCAGCAGGAGCGGTTCGGTTCCGCGGCCGAATGACGTCGCCACGGGGTGGATGATGCCTGGCTCGCTGGCGCCTCGGTCGGTCGCCCCGATCGGCCACATGAAGCGCTGCTTCGGCTGGGTGGCCGGCTGGGTCACGGTGGCCGTCGGCGGCGCCGCGCTGGCCTGCCCGTTCTGCGGCACCGTCGGGCCGACGCTGGCGATGCGCCGCGATGCGGCGCCGACGACCGCGGTCGGCTCGGCGGCCGGGCCGGCGCTCGAGACGCCGGCCGGCGGGCAGGTGCAGCCGTTCGCGATCGGCAGCCTGATCCGCGGCCGCCCGCTCCCCGACGAGGCCCTCGTCACCGCCCGGGTACCGGCGCCGGTAGCGGGGACGGCGCTGTTGTTCGGCGGTGGCGAGGCCCGCGCCGACGGCACACCCCCTTTCGAAGCGGTCGCGGCCGACGAACTGCTTTTGGCGCATGTCGCACGGGCGCCCGACACGGGCCGGCCGAGTGCCGAGCGGCTGGCGTTTTTCGCGGCGCGTCTGGAGCACCCGCTCGAGGCGATCGCCGCCGATGCGTTCGCCGAGTTCGGCCAGGCACCGTTCGCGGCGGTCCGCGCGGCCGCGCCGGCGCTCGCCGCCCGGCCCCTCGCCGAGTGGCTCGGCGATCCGGGGATCGACCAGCGCCGCCGCGGGTTCTATGGCCTGGCGCTGGGGATCGTCGCCCACGCCGGCCTGCCGGCCGACGCCCCGGCGTCGTCGGCCCCGCTCCGCGCGGCGCTCGAGGCCAACGCCGACGATTTCCGCGCCGGCACTGACGGGCTGATGGGAGGCCTGCTCGTCGCCGACGGCCCGGCGGGGCTCGAGTGGCTCATGGGGCGCGTCGCGCCGCAGCGCCCCGTCGAGCAGAAGCAGCTCCTCGGGGCCCTGCGCTTCGCCTGGGAGGAACTGGCCGCCACCATCCCCCGCGAGGAGATCGTGGCGGCGACCGCGACTCTCGCCACCAGCCCCGTGGTCGCCGCCGACGCGGTGATCGACCTGGCGCGCGAGCGCGGCTGGGACCACGTCGACCGCGTCGCCGGGCTGTGGCACACGCTCGGTGGCGATGATCCCCACGTGCGCCGCGCGGTGGCCGGCTACCTCACGGCCTGCCCGCGCCCCGAGGCGCGGGCCCATCTGGAGACCCTGCGCCGCTCCGACGGGCGCCGGCTCGACGAGGCGATTCGCGCCGCCGGGCTGCTCCGCGCGGAGTAGGCGCCGGACCTCAGCGCAGTTGTGTCGACGCGGCGACCTCGGGACCCTCGATCAGCCGGCTCCCGGGCAACGGCCGGCCGCGCATCCCGTCGACGACGCGGGCCGCCCCGTCGGTCGCCAACGGGCTGATGGGGGCGAGCACGGAGGCGGCCAGCGGTCGATTCCCCGGGAGGGTGGCGGTGCCCCGCGGCGGATCCTTGGGGCGCGGCGCCGGCACTTCCTCGGCGGGCGTGGGGCGGCCGTCCCCGGGTTTGCCGTCGCTACCGGTCGGCGGCGACGGTTCCTCGACTGTCGCCGGATCGCGCGGCTCGAGCTGTTCGACCGCCGTCGACGCACCGACATCGGAGAAGCGCTGCGTGATCGGCCCGCGGCTGAACACGCCTGGCCGGGAATGGCCGTAGTCGAGGTACAGGCTGGCGTCGCGCTGCCGGGCGCGGCGGTAGGCGTCGAAGTAGGCCTTCCCCGGCCACGGCCCCTCGGCGAGGAACACGCCGTTGAATTCGAGCAGCGAACCCTTGCGGAAATGGAGCTGCGAGATCGAACGGTTGTAGTCGACGATCGCCCGGTAATACGCGCTCTCGGCGTCGGCCCGGCGGCGCTGGGCGTCGAGCAGCTGGTCGAACGTCACCGTGCCGGCGTCATAGGCGGCCTGGACCGCCTCGACCTGCCGCTCGGCGGCGACACGGCGATTGAAGTTGGTCTGCGACAGCGCGAAGTTGGTATCGACGTTGCGCACCGCCTCGACCAGCGCGTGCGAAGCCTCGAGCTCCTCGTCCTGGAGGCGGGCCCGCTCGCGCGCCAGTTGCAGCTGGTGGTGGCGAACTGTGGCCAGTTCGCGGCGGAACCCGAGCGGCATCAGGAATTGCGCCCCGCTCTGCCATTCCTGGAACTGCCCGCTGAACAGCGACGAATAGGCGTCGGTACCGGCGAGCGGGTCTTGGCCGTTGGCGTCGTAGGGGGTGTAGTTCTGGTTGATCAACTCCTGCCCCATGCCGAGGAACCGCCACCGGCCGACGAGATCCAGCCGCGGCAGCAGCAGGTTCTTGGCGGCCACGAGCTCCAGTTCGCGCTGCTTGATCACCCACTTCTGCTTACGGAGCTCGGCCGACCGCGATAGCGCCTCGGTGAGGGCCTGCTGCCAGTCGAAGGCGATCCGTGCCGTGGTCGGCTCGTCAGCGGGGCGGATCAGGCGCCCGTCGCTGGCGGAGATCCCCATCATGTAGCGGAGGCGGTTCTCGCAGCGGTAGACGTCGGTCAGCGCGCTTTCCACGTCGCTGCGGAAGAAGAAGTACTGCTCGCGCGCCTGGGCCTCCTTGTCGGCTTCGCCGCCGCGCGACTGCTCGACATACAGCGCGTGGACCCGCCGCCAGGCCTCGAGGGCGCTGTCGCGCCCGGCCTTGCGCGCCTCGAGGTTGCGGTAGGCGAAGTACAGCTCCCAATACGACTGCTCGGTGTCGCTGACGAGGTTGCGGACGCCGGCCTCGAAGTCGGCCAGCGAAATGTCGGCATTGATCCGCGCCAGCAGCACGCCGCGGAAGATCGGCCGGCCGTCAATGTTGTTGAACGGATCGGGACCGGCGATCCGGTTGTAGGTCACGCCAGCGCCCTCGAGGAGCGGCTGGTTGAAGGTGAAGTCGTAGTTGGTGGTGAACGTCGAGGGCACGCCGTCCTGGCGGATCGGCGAGTTGTTGTTGTCGTAGAGCGTCGAGTTGGCGAAGCCGAGCGTCGCCCCGGTCGCCGTCCGTTTGGTGATGCTCGTCGTCCAGTTGCCGGTGTCGCCGAGGAACTGCTGCTGGAAGATCTGCGTGCCGATGCCGCCGACGTTCTGCGGCCGGTTCTGCCGCTCCCAGGTCAGCGAGCTGGCCAACTGTGCGTCGAAGAACGCCAGCGCCGGCTCGACGCCGCGGATCGGGTCGGTCTCGACGATCGCCGGGTCGTAGACGGTCGGCGTGCCGAGCGGCTGCGTGAGCAGCGACACCGGCGGTTCGCCGGTCTGGGGCCGCGGCCCGCCGAAGCTGCCGAACCGGCCGCCGAGGTTCCGCAGCACCTTGCCGTTTTCCAGCGCCGTGCGGATCGCCTCCTCGAGGCTCACTTCCCAGATCTGGTCGAAGCGGGCGTTGGAGAGGGTCAGCGGTTCGACCGTGCCGGCCGCCTCGTCGAGCGGCGGCGAGCACGAGTCGGGATACTCGATCTTCTGCACCGCCCCGACGTAGTGCGACAGGTCGCCGTCCTCGAAGAAGTGGAACGGCTGCCGCGGCGCGCATCCCGGCGCCAGGAGCGAGGCGATCAACGCCGCGACGAGCGCCTGTCGGCTGGTGGGATGCACGGGGCGTGTCCGTCGGGGGATGAAATCCATGGCCCGTTCAAGGGCCGCCGCTGCGCCCTCGGGGGCAGCCGGCCAAAGGCCGGCTCCCACGCCGCGGTGCCCCCCGACCCGCGACCGGGTCGTCTCGCGAGGGCGCAGCGACGGCGAAGGTGGTATCGTCCTCCCAACCGTCAAACTTGGAGGAATCGTCACCGTCGTTGAGAAGCTGGTGAAGCCGGGCTGAGCGGGAGAGCCTGGAGGCGTCCCCTTGCGATACGGGGGAGCGCGGCCGCCGCGTTTGGTGCACGTCCGGAGCGACGATCAACCGCCGTCGGGCGACCGCCGTGCCCGGTCGGGCCAGCCGACCGTCATCGAGGACCGCGGCCGCCCCTCCTCCTGCCACACGAACCGCGCCGCGCAGCCTGCCAGTTCCGCCACGAACGCCGAGCCGGCCACCGGCCCGAGCACGCTTGCCGCCGTGGCGGCGGCGTCGGCGGTGATCGCATCGGGACCGATCACCGTGACGGCGGCTGGCCCCGGCACCCCGATCCCGGTGCGCGGATCGACGATGTGGCTGTAGCGCCTGCCGTCGATCTCGATCGCCTGGAAGGCGTCGCCCGAGGTGGTGACCGCGGCGTGCGTGAGGCGCAGCGTCTCGCTGCCATCCTGGCGGGGGTCGAGCGCAGCGACGGCCACTTTCCAGCCATCGGCTCCGGGAGGTGGTCCCGAGGCCCCGATATCGCCGGACGCGTCGACGAGGGCCGCGGCGACACCGCGGCCGGCCAGAAGGGACAGTGCCCGGTCGATCGCATACCCCATGCCGATCCCGCCGAGGTCGAGGCGCATCCCCGGCCTGGTGAGGCGGGCGGTGAGCGGATTCCCCTCGACCACGAGAGCTTCGGGGCCGACCGCCGCCCGGGCAGCGGCGAGACGGTCCGGCAGCGGCATCCTCCCGGAGCGACGTGCCTGCCGCCACAGCGTGGTCAGGGGCCCGACGGTGGGATCGAAGGCACCCCCGCTGGCGGTGCGGATCTCGACCGCCCGCGCCAGGACGGCGCCGAGATCGGGGGACAGGGGGATCGGAATGTCGGTCGGTGCCGCCGCGGAGAGGCGCGACAGTTCGCTCTCCGGGTCGTAGTCGGAGAGGACTCCATCGAGCCGGGCGACCTCGTCGAGGGCCGCCTCGGCGGCGGCGCGCCCCTCACCATCCGGGGCGAACACCGTGACCGCCCAGGGTACTCCCATCATCCGCCGCGACCGCGTCACGCGCTCGAGACGCGGTGCGTCAGCCGCCAGCGCCGGCGCGGCGACGGCGCCGGCGAGGATCGCCGCGGCGCGGCGTCTGGAGTAGACTCGGGCGCTCCTGGGAAACCCGGCCATGACGAGCGACGCCCCTCCTCCCGCCGTCGAGATCTCGTTCGAATGCACGCCGCTCCGCGGCGTGCCGCGGCTCGACATCCCGCTCGACGCCTCACCGGGGTTCCGCCGGCGGCTCGAGCGGATGCAGCGCGCGGTCGGCCACCACGGTACCCGCAACACCTATTATCTCACCGACGGCCACTGCACGTTTCGATTCACCAACGACCCCGACAGCGGCTGGGTCGGTTTCGTCTTCGAGGGAACCGTCATCACCGACGAGGCCGACCGCCGCACCGTGGGGAGCGACCTCTCGATCACGCTCGACCGGGAAACCTGCGACTGGCTGACGCAGCCGGCGGTGGTCTGGCTCACCCAGTCGGCCAAGCATGCCGTCGAGGTCGAGTTCGACCGGTTCATCGCCGCCGGTGACCTCGGCCGGGCCCTCGAGCGCCTGGCCCGCGAGCAGGCCGCCTGCGATGCCGCGGGGGGCTACCTCGGGATGAACCTCTGAGCGTTTTCCGGCCGCGACCCGTTCACCACGCCGTGATCGGTCACCACACGTGGTGCACCAGCGGCCGGATGAGGTCGTCGTAGATCTCCTGGACCGCCGCCCGTGTCCGTGGGTCGAGGCGCGGCAGTGCCGCGGCGCCGGCATTCTCCACGACCTGCTCGGCTCGCCGTCCACCCGGGATCACGGTCGTGACGGCGGCGAATGACAGGATCCAGGCCAGCGCGAACTGCGACATCGTCCACCCCGGTGGCACCAGCGCGCGGAGGCGTTCGACCGCCTCCAGGCCGGTGCGGTAGTCGACGCCCGAGAAGGTCTCGCCACGGTCGAACCCCGCCCCGTCGCGGTTGAAGTGGCGGTGGTCGTCGGCGGGAAACGCGGTGTCGGGGCGGAGCCGGCCGGTGAGTATCCCGCTGGCCAGCGGCACCCGCGCGATCACCGCCACGCGCCGCCGCAGCGCCTGCTCGAAGAACAGTTCGGTGGGACGGAGACGGAAACAATTGACGATGATCTGCACCGACTGCACGCCGGGATACTCGATCGCCTTGAGAGCCTCCTCGACCTTCTCGACGCTGACGCCGTAGAAGCGGATCTTGCCGGCGGCGACGAGGCGATCGAGGACGCCGAACACCTCAGGGCGATAATAGACCTCGGTCGGGGGGCAGTGGAGCTGGAGCAGGTCGATCGTGTCGACGGCGAGGTTGACGAGGCTGCGGTCGACGAACGCCGTCAGGTGGGCGGCGTCGTACCCCGCTGCGGTATGGGGCGAGAGCCGTCGGCCCGCCTTGGTGGCGACGAAGAACGGCTCGTGCCGCTCGCGGCGGAGACGGGCGATGAGCCGCTCCGAGAGGCCATCGCCGTAGACGTCGGCGGTGTCGAAAAAATTGATCCCCGCATCGAGGGCGGCATGGAGCGCGGCCATCGATTCGCCTTCGTCGGCGCCGCCCCACTGGCCGCCGCCGATCGCCCAGGCCCCGAACCCGATCTCGGTGACCTGCCAGCCGGTCTGTCCGAACGCGCGTTTCTGCATGGTCGAAGAGTGTGGTCGATCCCCAGCCGCCGCTCAAGCCGGCGCCCACGTCTCGCATCGACTGGCCCCGAGCGGTACATTCCTCCACGGGGAGAGGGATCGATCGTTTTCTTCTACGTCTTCGGCAAGGGGACCGGTCCATGCGCGCTCGACCGGGAAGCACCGCCCGGAAGGGGTTCACACTCGTCGAACTGCTCGTCGTGATCGCGATCATCGGCACGCTCGTCGGCCTGCTCCTGCCGGCCGTCCAGGCGGCACGGGAAGCGGCACGGCGCAGTTCGTGCGTCAACAACATGAAGCAGCTCGCTCTCGGCTGCCAGAACTACCACGGTGCCCGGCAGCAACTCCCGGTCCACTTCTCCCCCGGCGGCCAGACCGGCGTCAGCTGGCTGGCGCTGATCCTGCCGTTCATCGAGGAAGCCACAGCCGCCGCCGAGGTCCAGCCGCTCAATCCCGCGTATGCCGGGACCAACTTCGCCCAGAACCGCAACGTCGCCCGGATCAAGGTGCCGTCGTTCTACTGCCCGAGCTTCGCCAACGACTGGGCCGAGTTCTCCGGGAGCACGATCGACACCGTGACCGGTGGAGCCAGGGCCTACACGACCCACTACGTCGCCAACGCCGGACCGATCGGGACCAACCCGGCGATCAATCGCGCCTACCCGCAGCTCCCCTCGACGCAGGGCTTCATCGCCACCGGCGGCGTGATGCCGCTGTCGCCGGTCGTCGTCGGCAGCAATCCCTCCAAGCCGTTCGGCGTCGCACTGACCGACATCCACGACGGCACGAGCAAGACGATCATGGTGATGGAGATGGCGTGGAGCGACATGGGTAGCGGGTCGCTGCGCTCCTGGATCCGCGGCGCGATGTGGAACAACGACATGACCGCGGTCAAGAACGTGGCCAACGGGATGCGGACGGTGAAGTACGTCACCCCGGGTAACTACAACAGCGTGAGCATCGGTAGCAACCATCCCGGCGGCTGCAACGTCGCCATGGCCGACGGCAGCGTGACGTTCCTCACCGAGGACATCGACCTCAACAATGTTCTCCTCCCCCTCGCCAGCCGCAACGGCACGGAGAACGTTTCGCCGTGACCGACCACGACGCCCGTCCCCCCCGGCCCGCCACGCCGCTCCGCACGCGCCGGGCCGTCGTCCGGCTCGGCGCGGGAGCCCTCCTCACGACCGCCGGCTGCGGCGGCCCGCGCGACACGCGAGTCCGCCACCGCGTCTCGGGGAAGATCACCTACGGCGGCAAGCCGGTGGTCGGTGGGGAGATCGTGATCACCCCCGACGGCGAGAAGAAGAACAGCGGCGCCCAGGGGATCGCCGTCATCAAGGACGGCACGTTCGACACCAAGGGGAGCCGGGCACCGGGGGTCGGCGGCGGCCCGATGAAGGCGATGGTGATGGGGCTGCTCGAAGCCGACGGCAGCCGGTTCTTCGAGCACACGCTGCCGCTCGACACCTCGACCTCCGGCGACACGGTGATCGACATCGACGTCGCCCCGGCCGACGCCCCGGAACGCAAGCAGGCGCCCGTCTGAGCCGGGAGCCCGCGCCGCGACGATCGCGACATGAGCCGCGCCGACGCCGTTTTCCGTGGTCCCGTGGCCCGTGCTCGTTCCTGCGGCAGTCGGCTCACCGCCGGCGGTATGATCGCGTGCGTCGATCGGCACGGCCGAGCGGCAGCACCGAGGAGACAGGCCATGGTAACGCCCGCCGCGATCGGCTTGGCACAAGCTCGGATGAACGCCGCAGCGGCGAACGCGGCTGACCAGATCCTCGCGCGATCGAGCCTCCGCGCCGTCGTGGCGGCGTGGGTAGCTCTCGTGACAATGCTCCCCGCCCTGTCCACCGCCCAGTCGGCCGACGACAAGGCCGCCGCCAAGAAACTCCTCGACGAGGCCGGGCTGCGGGTCAGCGGGGCGCAGGTCGTGCTCGCCGACGAGGCGGAGTTCACCCGGGAGCTCGGCCGGGCGACGACGCTCCGCGCCGGCGTCCAGAAGGCCGGTCGCGAGGTGGCCAATCACGAGGCCGCGATGGCCCGCGGCCGCGATCTCCAGGCCAAACTCCGCGCCGAGCACGTCCGCCTCAGCGGTCTGATGGCGGGGACCACCAACACCGATCCCGCCACCTACAACCGCCTCGTCGGCGCGGCCAATGCCGTCACCAGCCAACTCAACCAGCTCACCGAGGACCGCACGCAAGGCGAGGAGCGCGGCCGCGAGCTGCGGACGGCCGCCAACGAGGCGCGCGAGGCCTACCTCGACCATCTCCTCGCGCTGCGGAAACGCGCCGCCGAGCTCTCCGCAGCCTACGACAACCGGAAAGACGACGCCGCGGTGTCGCGCGCGGTCACGGCCGCCGGCGAGGCCGCCGGCAAGGCGCTCGCGTTCGGCCCGGGAAGCGGATTCCGCGCCGCGCTCAAGAAACTCGCCGACCTCGAGGAGTCGATCCTCTCCGAAACCGTTCCGCTCGTCCGCGACCGGGGCACGCTGGCGGCGAGCGTGGTCGTCAACGGCGGCAAGCCACGCCAGATGATCGTCGATTCCGGGTGCTCGACGCTCCTCGTGCCGGCCGCGGCGGCCGCGGAGTTCGACGTCGAACCGACTACCGGCGACGAGGAGGTGGAGTGCTTCATGGCCGACGGCCGCGGCGTGCGCGGCGTGCGCAAGAGTCTCAAGAGCGTCCGGGTCGGCCGGTTCACGGTCAACGACGTCGAGTGCGTCGTCCTCGGGCCCGACGCGGTCGGGGCCGAGCTGCTCCTGGGGATGGGGTTCCTCCGCAATTTCAAGTTCGAGATCGACGCCGACGCCGGCACGCTGTCGCTGGTGCGGATCGACGGGAAGTGACCCCGGGCGGCGACCGGGCCCGAGACAATCGCCCGGCGGCCGGTCGCTCCTCCGGACGCCGGCGCGCCGGGGCGTCCGGTAGCCCAACCCCACGGAGACCGACCCGCATTGGTCGGCCCCCGGGCGCGAGGTAGGCTATCGTCGGGAGAGCATGATGCGACCGGGGCGATCGCTACGAACCATCGCGTGGGTGGCCGCGTTGGCTGGCCAGCTGACCGGCGTCGGCGGTGCCGAATCTCCGGCCGTGCCGGCCGATGAGGCGGCATTCTTCTCCTCCGCGGTAGCGCCGCTCCTCGCCCGCCGCTGCCTCGACTGCCACTCCGCCGCCGCCGAGGTCAATGGCGGCCTTCAGCTCGACCTCCGCGCCGGCTGGCAGCGGGGGGGCGATTCGGGTCCGACCGTGGTACCTGGCAAGCCGGGGGAGAGCCTGCTTGTCCGCGCCGTCCGCTGGGAGATCGACGCTCCGAAGATGCCCCCGGGGGAGCGGCTCGACCCCGCCGAGGTCGCGATCCTCGAGAAGTGGATCGCCGGCGGGGCCTTCGATCCGCGCGACGGCGACCCACTGCCGCACTCCGGCGTCAACCGGCCGCGCGGGACCGCCGGGATGTCGCTCGAGGAGGGGCGGAAGCTGTGGTGCCTGCAGCCGCTTTCCGCACCCGCCGCGCCGGCGGTGGCCGACGCGGAGTGGAACGGCGATCCGATCGACCGGCTCGTCCGCGCGCGGGCCGAGGCGGCCGGGATCGAACCGGCGCCGCGCGCCTCCCCGGAGGTGCTGCTCCGCCGCCTCCACGAGGACCTCGTCGGCCTGCCCCCCGCGCCCGACGAGCTCGACGCGTTCCTCGCCGCCAGCGCCCGCGACCCGCAGGGGGCCGTCGTCGCGGTCGTCGACCGGCTGCTCGCCGATCCCGGGTTCGCCGAGCGCTTCGGCCGCCACTGGCTCGACCTGGCGCGGTTCGCCGAGAGCAGCGGCGGCGGGCGCACGCTGCTGTTCAAGGATGCCTGGCGCTACCGCGACTGGGTGATCGGCGCCCTCGGCGCCGACCTGCCGTTCGACCGGTTCATCGCCGCCCAGCTCGCCGGCGACCAGCTTCCGGCCGACTCGGCCGACGAGCGCGAGGCGCTGCTGGCGGCGACCGGGTTCCTCGCCCTCGGGCCGACCAACTACGAGGAGCAGGACAAGCAGCAACTGCGGATGGACATCGTCGACGAGCAGCTCGACACGATCGGCAAGGTGTTCCTCGGCCAGTCGTTCGGCTGTGCGCGCTGCCACGACCACGCCTTCGAGCCGATCACGCAGGCCGATTACCACGCCCTGGCCGGGATCTTCGCCTCGACGCAGACGCTCCTCAACGAGACCGACAACGTCGCCCGCTGGATCGCCGCCCCGCTGGCCGAACCGGAGCCGGTCGCCGCGCGGCGGGCCGCGATCGACGCCGAACTGGCCGAGGTCACCAAGGCCCTGCGCGGCGCCAAGAAGCAGGCCGCGGGGTCGAGCCCGTTTCCGCCCGGCCCCCTCGATCCGGCGCGGCTCGCCGGGCTGGTGATCGACGACACCCGGGCGACGTTCGTCGGTGCGTGGCGCCACTCGACGTTTTCCCCCGACCACCTCGGCACGGGCTACGTCCACGACGACAACGCCGGCAAGGGGGAGAAGTCGGCGACGTTCGCGATCGACCCACCGGCGAGCGGCCGCTACGAGATCCGCCTCGCCTACAACGCCGGCGCCTCGCGCGCCACCAACGTGCCGCTTCACCTCCTCCACGCCGACGGCGAGGAGGACCTCACCGTCGACCAGCGCCGCCCGCCGCCCCTGCTCGGCCGGTTCGTGAGCGTCGGCACGTGGCGTTTCGAGAAGGGGTCTGCCGGCCACCTCCTCGTCGGCACCGCCGGCACCGACGGCCACGTGATCGTCGACGGAATCCAGTTGGTGCCCGAGGGGCAAGCGGCCGTCCCGGCCGGCGACGACGGCGCCGCCGCCCGCGTCCGCGACCTCGACGCGCGGCGCAAGGCCCTGGAGACCGCGCTGCCCCCGCGGCCGACGGTGATGACCGTCCGCGACCGCGAGGCCCCGGCCGACACCGCGGTGCGCGTGCGCGGGATCGAGAAGAACCGCGGCGCCGCCGTGCCGCGCGGCGTGCCGGCGGTGTTCGGCGACGCGCTGGCGATCCCGACGGGGGCGAGCGGTCGCCGCGAACTGGCTGCCTGGCTCGGTGACCCCTCCCATCCCGTCGTTCCCCGCGTGATCGCCAACCGCGTCTGGCACTGGCTCACCGGACGGGGGATCGTCGCCACGGTCGACGCCTTCGGCGCCACCGGCGACAGCCCCTCGCATCCCGAATTACTCGATCACCTCGCCGCCCGCCTCGTCGCCGACGGCTACCGCCTCAAGCCCCTGGTGCGCGCGATCGTGCTGTCGCGGACCTACGCCGCCGCCGTCGCCCCACCCGATCCGGCCGACCCCGACAACGCCCTGTTCACCCGGGCCCGCCGGCGCCGGCTCGACGCCGAGCAGATCCGCGACGCGATCCTCGCCGCCGCCGGCACGCTCGAGCGCACCGTCGGCGGTCTCTCGATCCGCGGTGCCGGCGAGATCGACGCCAACGACACCTCCGCCCAGACGATCGAATACGGCTACGCGTTCACCGACACGCGGAGGAGCGTCTACGTCCCCGCGTTCCGCAACCGCCGGCCGACCGTGTTCGAGGTCTTCGACTTCGCCGACATCAACGCCGCCGCCGGAACGCGCGGCACGAGCACGGTCGCCGCGCAGGCGCTGTTCTTCGCCAACGATCCGTTCGTCGTCGAGCAGGCGCGGGCGACCGCCGCCCGGGTGCTGGCCGTCGTCCCCGACGGCGAGGGCACGCCGGCCGACGGGGCGCGCGTCGACTGGCTGTACCGAGCGCTGCTCGGCCGCCCGCCGCGGTCCGAAGAGGCGGCGCGGTGCCTGGAGTTCCTCCGCGATTCCCCGGCCGATCCCGACGCCCTGGCGGTCCTCGTCCAGGCCCTCTTCGGCTCGATCGACTTCCGCTACTTGGAATGACCACCGTGACCGCCCTCCCCGTTCCGCGCCGGATCGCGCTGTCCCGGGCCGCTTGCGGCTTCGGCAGCCTCGCCCTGGCCGGACTTGCCGGCAGCGCCGGCGCCGCCGTCGGCCCCCATCTGCCGCCGCGTGCCAAACGCGTGATCTTCCTGTTCATGGCCGGCGGCGTGAGCCACGTCGACAGCTTCGACCACAAGCCGCGCCTGTTCGCCGACGACGGCAAGCAGATGCCGTTCGGCGACCTGCGGAGCATCGCCAAGACCGGCACCAGCCCGCCGCAGCGGGTGATGAAGCCGCTGTGGAAGTTCGCCCGCCATGGCCATAGCGGCCAGTGGGTGTCGGAGTTATTTCCGGAGATGGCGGGGATCGTCGATGAGCTGTGCCTCGTCAAGAGCCTCCACACCGAGGGGATCGCCCACGGGCCGGCAACGCTGTTTCTCCACACCGGCAGCACGACGGCGATCCGCCCGAGCATGGGAGCGTGGGTCCACTACGGACTCGGCAGCGAGAACGCCGACCTGCCGGGGTTCGTGAGCCTGTCGCCGGCACTGGCCAACGGTGGCCCGCGCAACTACGGCCATGCCTTCCTCCCCGCGATCCACCAGGGCACGGCGGTCGGCCGTGCCGGCCAACCGGCCACCGAGGCGACCGTCCCCAACCTCGCTCCGGCGCGGACCGGGGCGCTAGCCGAGCGCGGCCGCCTCCTCGCCTCGGACCTCGCCCGGGCCCAGCTCGCCGGCCGGCATGGCGACGGCGAATTGGAGGCGGTGATCGCGGCGCAGGAGCTCGCGGCGCGGATGCAGGCGGCGGCGCCGCGCGTCTTCGACATCGCCGACGAGACGGCCGAGACCCTCGCCCTGTACGGCATCGGCGCGAAGGAGACCGACAACTTCGGCCGGCAGTGCCTGCTGGCGCGGCGGCTGGTGGAAAGCGGCGTGCGGTTCGTGCAGGTCAACTACACCGACAACTCCAACAACCCCGCCTGGGACCAGCACTCCAACATGCCCAAGCACCTCGACCACGCCCGGGCGGTCGATCGGCCGGTGGCGGCGCTGGTCACGGATCTCAAACGGCGCGGGCTGCTCGACGACACCATCGTCTGGTGGGGGGGCGAGTTCGGCCGCACCCCCTACGCCCAGGACAACGGCACGGGCCGCGACCACAACCCCGCCGGATTCACGGTGTGGCTGGCCGGCGGCGGGTTCCGCGCCGGCCATGCCCACGGCGCCACCGACGAGTTCGGCCATCACGCGATCGCCGACCGCGTCCACATGCACGACCTCCACGCCACGCTCCTGGCGGCGCTGGGCCTCGACCACGAGCGCCTCACGTCCCGCCACGCCGGCCGCGACTTCCGGCTCACCGACGTCGCCGGCCGGGTGGTGACGGGCCTGTTCGCCTGACGTGGACCGCGCCCCGGCCTCTCCCCTCCGCGAGGGATGAGCGGGCGCCCCGCCGGCGGGGCCGCCGACTTTCGTGATTCACGAAGCTAGGCTCGCTGCCGCTGGGCACGATCGCGTGCCGCGGGGACACCCGTGCCAGGGGAGGCGCGGGGCCGGCGCCGGCCGGCAGCCGTGACGAGACCAAGGGGGCTTCCATGCACCATCCCGATGCCGTCGGCGACGGCGGACACGACCACCTCACCAGGGCGATCGGCGAGTGCAACCGCCGGCTCGACCAGATCGAGTCGGCCAACCGCCTCACGCGCTGGCTCCTCACCGGCGGCTCGCTCGCCCTGCTGGCGATGGCCGGGCTGTTCGGCTGGTCGCTGTGGAAGACGCTCGAGAGCCAGGTCACGGCCGAAGGGCTCGAGAAGGCGCTCCAGGCGAAGGTCGAGGCGATCGGCCCGCCGCTCGGCGAGAAGCTCGCCTCCCAGGTGATGGGCGCGGTGCCGGCCTACGGCGACCTGGCGATGGAGCGCGGGATGAAGCTCCTCCCGGAGATGTCGTCGCGGATCGCCACCGAAGCCGACTCGTTCGCCACCGACACCGAGAAGATGGTTCGCGCCCGCTCCGAGGAGGCGATGCAGCGCGTGGCGCGCAAGCTGGCCGCCGATCTGAAGCGCGATTTCCCCAAACTCACCGAGACCCGCGTCGAGCAACTCGCCGGGCGGCTCCGCGACGGCCTGATCTCCGAAGGCGCCGGTCTCGGCGAGCAGGTGGAGCGGACGATCGCCACCGAGCGCGAGCGGCTCGCGGCGCTGCTCGACAAGCTGCCGATCGCCGACGCCATGACCGAAGCCGAGTCGCGGCTCCAGAAGCGGTTCATCCACAACGTCCTGATGATGGTCGACAGTGCCGTCGAGCAATGGCCCGTCGACGACGCGCCGGCCGCGGCGCCGCCGGCAGCGGTCCGGTCGACGCCGGCTCCCGCCGAAGCGCCCGACCCCGCCCCGGCCCCGTGAGCCCGTCGGCGTCCGATTCGCGCTGTCCCGCACCGTGTCCCGAGGAGTGTTTCCGATGGCCGCCCACACGTCTCCCGGTGCCGACCGTTCCGGCGATCTCGCCGGCGCCGTGGCCGCGCTCGAGCGCCGGCTCGACTCCACCGCGGCGGCCGCCGGCACCCGCCGGCTGCTCACCAGTCTGGCGGTCGCCGCGCTGGTCGCCGGCGTCGGTGCCTACCTCAACTACCTCCATTCGACGGTGAAGAAGTTCGCCGAGCCCGACGTGATCGTCGCGCTGGCGGCGGCCACGCTCGAGCCGCGCCTCGACGAGGAGGTCGGAAAGCTCGGCCAGCGGCTGGTGGCCGAGGCGCCGGCGGTGCTGGACCATGCGGAGAAGGCGCTGCTCGACGCCCCGCCGCAGATCGTGTCGGGCGCCCGCGACCTGCTGGCGACCCAGTTCGACGGCCAGATCAAGGGTCTCGAGGAGAAGGTCTACACGCTCGTCTCGGGGATGCTCCAGGAATCGCTCGCCCGCGCCCGGCGCGAGGGGATCAACCTCGACGACGACGCCCAGCTCGACGCCCTCGTCGACGCCAGCGCCCCGCAGATCCGCGCCGAACTGAAGAAGGCGGTCGACGAGCTGTATGTCGAGTACCGGCAGGCCGCCGACGGGATCGGCCGGTTGGTCGAGCGCCTCACGTCGGGTGAGCCGCTCGACGCCGAGGAGCAGCGCCAGAAGGAGATCCTCGTCACCGGTCTGGCGATCATCCGCAAGCTGGAAAACGACCCGTCGCGCGCCCCGGTCCAGGGCGTGATCCGCGGCGACGTCCCGAAATCTCCCTGACCCCCGCGCGGCGGGAAACGTCGCTGACCTGGCCGCCGGCTCACTCCGGCAAGGTCCAGTCGATCGGCGTCTTCTGCTTGACCAGTGCCTGGAGCGCCGTGATGTCGGCGAGCAGCTGCGCGCTCGTGCGGCCGGTCTTGGCCATCTCCGCCGCCGCG
>VGZO01000040.1 GCA_016872555.1 Planctomycetota bacterium | reverse complement strand
GTGGCCACCCACGAGCATGAGGCCGAACTCGATCGTGTATCAATTGAGCCTGGCGAGGAACTTCACTCCCCTGAGATCGATCGCGTCGAGACCGGCACGGCCGTAGGCCTGCATGTAGGCCGCGTAGCAGCCCGTGGAAAAAGTGACCGGCCGCCGGATGCGGCCGACGGCGACCCGGGAAACCCTCGGCGTTTCCCGCGGTCGCTCAAGTGGACAAAGGCCATGGAGGGCTTTGTCCACGGACAGGTAGGCCGGGTGCGTGAGCAGGGGCACGTGCCCGAAGACGTCGTGGAAAATGTCGGGCTCCTCGAGGGAGGCGAGTTGCTCCGGGGTGCGCACGAACGTGCCGGCCGGGAATTGCCGGTTGGCGAGCATCGAGAAGAAGGGCCGCGAGGCGATCAGCCCCGGCACGGCGACGACCTCCCACCCGGTCGCGGCTCCGAGGTGCCGGTCTGACACCTTCTCCGTCCCGGCGCGTCGCCGTGTGATGGGGTCTGACCCGAAACCTTGACAGAGCGTACACTGGTCATGTACAGTGGTCGCATGGAGATCAATGCAACAGCGTTCAAAGCCCGCTGCCTTCGGCTCCTCGACGAGGTCAGCCGAGTCGGCGGGGAGATCGTCATCCTCAAGCGCGGGCGGCCGGTGGCCCGTCTGGTGCCGGCACGCGACGACAGACCGTGGCTCGCCCTCCGCGGCCGGGGTTCTTTCAAGGGAGATCCGTTCGCCAGCGTCGTCGAGGAATCCGAGATCGACGTCTTGCGATGACGAAGTCGCCGCTCCTCGATACTCACGTGTGGGTCTGGTGGATACTGGGCGATACCCGGCTTTCAGCCCGAGAGCGGACGGCGTTGGACGATCTTCCGAGCGGTCAGCGACCTCGCCTCTGCGACATCAGCCTGTGGGAGGTCGCGATGCTCGTGCAGCTTGGTCGGCTGCGGCTCGACGATGCCCTCGAGGATTGGTTGCGGATCGCCGCCTCACCGTCCGCCGTCGAGCTTGTCCCCATCACGCCCGCCGTTGTCGCCGAGATGAATCGCCTCCCGGCGACCTTCCACCAGGATCCAGCCGATCGACTCATCGTGGCCACGGCCCGCGCCGGCAGGCTTCCGTTGGCCACACATGACGTTCGGATCCGCAGATCGCGGCAGACGTCGCTCTGGTTGGCGTAGACGAACAGGATCCTGACGCGGTGGGCCTCGTTGAAAACCGGGAATAGCGGCGGCCGGACTCGAACCGGCGACACCCGGCTTATGAAGCCGGTGCTCTAACCAACTGAGCTACGCCGCCACGTCGCCGGGACCGTGATCTGGGACGGACCCGGTGGACACCGAAATATAGCCCGCGATCGGCGGGACTGCACCCCGGGCCGCGAGGGAGTGCCAGCGCCAGTCGCTTTTCGAGCGGCTGGCCTGGAGACGAAAAAAGCGGCCCGGGACGCGCGTCCCGGGCCGCTTCGCGATCCGTTCGACCGCCCGACGGGCCGCCGGGTGAACCCGGACAGCCGCGTCCGCCGGTCCTGCCAGGCTCACTCGACCAGGCTGCACGACGCCTTGACGACGGCGTCGATCTTCTCGTCGGTCAGCTGACCCTTGGCGAAGGCGTGGTTGGCCTTCACGGTGCCCCCCTTGTAGCAGACGATGGTGACGTCGGCGTCGGGGGCGATCTTGAACTCTTCGGGACCGTTCTTGACGTCGTCGGGGACGACGAACGCGATCCGCTTGATCTCGTGCTTCTTCACGAACTCACCGGCGGCCTTCTTCAGGCTGTCGGCGTCGGTGCCGATCATGTTGACGAAGCCGGTGAGCTTCTCGTCGGCGTGCTCCTCGAGCTCCCCTTCGAGCTTCTTGAGGAGCTTGGCGAGCTTCTCGTCGGCCGACCGGGCAAACACCATCACCACCGGCCGGGCGCCCATCTTGCAGCGGTAGCAGAGGCTCTTGCCGTCGGCGACGCCGTCGTCGGCATTGCCGGTGACCTTCGTCACCGTGAACGCACCCACCGAATCACCCGGCTGCGGGCCGCTGGTCAGCTCCGCGGTCGCGACCGAGGCCGCGCCGAAGGACACCAGCGCCGCCGCGATCAACCATGCACTGCGCATCTTTGGAAAACTCCTGAGGGGACTTGCACCGAGCCGTCTCCGGCAGGGCCGGAATCGGTCGGATCCGCGACGGCAGACACCTGCCGCCCGGTTCGCTTGTTGGTTGCATCGTACCCCGGCTACGATTTCGACGACAATCATTCGGCGGCGGGGGCACGCGGGGGAGCCCTGCGCCGATGGGGCGAACCGTTCCCCGCCATTCTTACCAGGGGTGCCCAGATGGCCACCGTCACCGCTCCTCGGGCCGTCGTCCGGCCCCAGATCCGTCAGACGCAGCTGTTCATCGGCGGCCAGTGGGTGCCGGCCCGCAGCGGCAAGACATTCACGACGTTCGACCCCGCGACCGAGGAGGCGATCGCCGACGTCGCCGAGGGGGACGCCGCCGACGTCGAGGCGGCCGTGAAGGCGGCACGAAAGGCGTTCGACGAGGGCCCGTGGCCGCGGATGGACGCCCGCGAGCGCGGCCGGATCATGCTCCGGCTGTGCGATCTGATCGAGGGGGAAATCGACGAACTGGCGGCGCTCGAGAGCCTCGACAACGGCAAGCCGGTGAACGACGCCCGCCTGGGCGACATCCCGCTGGCCCTCGATTGCCTGCGCTACTACGCCGGCTGGGCCGACAAGATCCACGGCCAGACGATCCCGATCAACGGCAACTACTTCTGCTACACGCGCCGCGAGCCGGTCGGTGTCGCCGGGCAGATCATCCCCTGGAACTTTCCGATCCTGATGACGGCGTGGAAGTGGGGCCCGGCCCTGGCGGCGGGCTGCACGATCGTGATGAAGCCGGCGGAGCAGACGCCGCTGACCTGCCTGCGGCTGGCACGCCTGGCACAGAAGGCGGGGATTCCCGACGGCGTGATCAACGTCGTCCCCGGCTACGGGCCGACCGCGGGGGCGGCGATCGTCAAGCACCCCGGCATCGACAAGGTGGCGTTCACCGGGTCGGGTGAGACGGCGCAGATCATCATGCGGCAGGCCGCCGACCAACTGAAGCGGCTGACGTTCGAGCTCGGCGGCAAGAGCCCCAACATCGTGTTCGCCGACGCCGACATGGAGGCGGCCGCGGCCGGGGCGCATGTCGGCATCTACCTCAACCAGGGGCAGTGCTGCTGCGCCGGCTCGCGGCTGTTCGTCGAGGATTCGATCCACGACGCGTTCGTCGCGCGGGTCGTGGCGGCGAGCCGGCAGCGCCGCGTCGGCGATCCGCGCGACCCGGCCACCGAGCAGGGGCCGCAGGTCGACAAGGCGCAGTTCGACAAGATCATGGGCTACATCGAGTCCGGGAAGCGCGAAGGGGCGACCTGCGCGACCGGAGGCAAGCGCGTCGGCGACCGCGGCTTCTTCATCGAGCCGACGGTGTTCACCGACGTGAAGGACGAGATGGCGATCGCCCGCGACGAGATCTTCGGCCCCGTGCTCTCCGTGCTCCGCTTCTCCGACATGGAGGAGCTCGTGCGGCGCGCCAACGCCACCACGTTCGGTCTGGCCGCGGCCGTGTGGACGCGCGACGTGGCGCGGGCCCACGACGTGGCCCGCCGGCTCCGGGCCGGCACGGTGTGGGTCAACTGCTACGACGTCTTCGACGCCGCGGCGCCGTTCGGCGGCTTCAAGCAGTCGGGCTTCGGCCGCGAGCTCGGCGAGCGCGGCCTCGAGCCCTACCTCGAGACGAAGACCGTCACCGTGAGCCTCGCGCCGCCGTCGCGGTAGGCGGGGCCGGCGATGCACGTTCGGAAGCCGCTTGATCCGATACCGCGATGACGTCGCCCTCCCCCCGGCGCGTTCAGTGCCACGGCGAGGAGCGCCGGGGGGTATGCTTTCGGGTCAAGGTGACGAGGCGTTGTTGCCCCGTACCAGCGGTTTTTCTCCCGTCCGGGTGCCGGCCGGGGTTCGCGTGACGCGAAGGGGACGCTGATGATCCGTGGTCGACTCGTCGGGTCGCTGCCGTGGCAGGCGACAGTCGCGCTGGTGCTTGTCGCGGTGGGCTCCGGGGCGCGCGGCGCGCGTGCCGATCAGCCGTGGCGGAAGCTGTTCAACGGCAAGGATCTCGCCGGCTGGACGCCGAAAATCCGCGGCGAGGCGGTCGGCGTGAACTATGGCGACACGTTTCGCGTCGAGGACGGCGTCATCAAGGTGGTGTACGACCCGGCGAAGTACCCGTCGTTCGGCGAGAAGTTCGGCCACCTGTTCCACGACGAGGCGTTCTCGCGCTACCGGCTCCGGGTCGAGTACCGGTTCACCGGCACGCAGTGCCCCGGTGGCCCCGGCTGGGCGGTGCGCAATTCGGGCGTCATGCTCCATGGGGAGGATCCACGCGGGATGGCGCTGGCCCAAGACTTCCCGGCGTCGATCGAGGTCCAGTTCCTCGGCGGGGCGGCGATGGGCGAGCGGACGACCGCCAATCTCTGCACGCCGGGGACCAACGTCTTCATGGGGGGCAAGCTGTTCACGCCGCATTGCACCAACTCCACGTCGGCGACCTACCGCGGCGACCAGTGGGTCACCGTCGAGATCGAGGTCGACGGGGCGACGCGGATCCGCCACGCGATCGACGGCAAGACGGTGCTCGAGTACGAGCAGCCGCAACTCGACGAACGTGATCCCCACGCCAAAGAACTGATCGCGGGGCAGGGAGGCGACAAGCTCCTCGCGCGCGGCACGATCTCGCTGCAGTCGGAGAGCCACCCGGTGGAATTCCGCACCGTCGAGATCCAATTGCTCGACTGAGCGGGAGGCGCGCCCACTCCTGCGGCGCACCGCTCGGGAGCGGGGCGGACCGGGTTGGCGGTGGACCGTGGGCACGGGAGGGACCGATGGGCAGGTATTTCGGCCGCGTGACGACCGGCGGCGGCTGGCGCGCGATCCGCTACACCTTCAAGAAGGCGCGGGAGGCCGGCGGGCTGCTCCCCTTCTGGCGCGCGATGCGCTCGCGCAACGCCTGCAAGACCTGCGCGCTGGGCATGGGCGGCCAGGCCGGCGGGATGGTCAACGAGGCGGGCCATTTCCCGGAGGTCTGCAAGAAGAGCTTCCAGGCGATGGTCGCCGACATGCAGGGGGCGGTGAAGCCGGAGTTCTTCGCCACCTACTCCACGCCGCAGCTGCAGCGCTTCACGCCGCGCGAGCTCGAGCACTCCGGCCGGCTCGTCCAGCCGGCGCTGCTCGAAGCCGGCGCGCAGCACTACCGCCCGATCGACTGGTCGGAGGCGCTGGGTCGGATCGCCGAGCGGCTCCGGGCGACGGCGCCGGACGAGACCTTCTTCTACTTCTCGGGGCGCTCGAGCAACGAGGCGGGATTCCTCCTCCAGTTGTTCGCGCGGCTCTACGGCACCAACCACGTCAACAACTGCAGCTACTACTGCCACCAGGCCAGTGGCGTCGGGCTGTCGAGCGCGATCGGCACCGGGGCCGGCACGATCACGCTCGACGACATGGAGCACGCCGACTTCGTGATGCTGATCGGCGGCAATCCGGCCAGCAACCATCCGCGGATGATGCGGACCTTGATGATGGTCCGCCGCCGCGGCGGCAAGGTCGTGGTCGTGAACCCGATCGTGGAGACGGGGCTGGTCAACTTTTCCGTCCCCAGCGATCCCTGGAGCCTCGTGTTCGGGAGCGAGATCGCCAGCAGCTACGTCCAGCCCCACGTCGGCGGCGATCTGGCCTTCGTCTACGGCCTGCTCAAGCGCCTCCGGGAATCGGCGGCGATCGACGAACCGTATCTCGCCGCCCACGTCCACGGCTGGCCCGAGCTCGCGGCGCGTCTCGACGGCCTCGGCTGGGACGAGATCGTGCGCAAGTCGGGGGTCTCGCGGGCGGAGATCGACGACGTCGCCGCGCAGTACGGGCGGGCACGGCGCGCGATCTTCGCCTGGACGATGGGGGTCACGCACCACCTCCACGGCGCGGCGACGGTCCAGGCGATCGCGGCGCTGGCGCTGGTCCGCGGAATGGTCGGCCGGCCCGGCGCCGGCCTCCAGCCGATCCGCGGCCACTCCAACATCCAGGGGATGGGCACCGTCGGGGTCACGCCGCAGCTCAAGCAGGCGGTCTTCGATCGCCTCGAGCGCCACTTCGGCGTGACGCTCCCGACGGCCAAGGGCTACGACACGCTGGAGTGCCTCGAGGCGGCGAAGCGCGGGGCGATGCGCGTCGCGGTGTGCCTCGGCGGGAATCTCTACGGCGCCAGCCCCGATGCCGACTTCACGCGCCGCGCCCTCGGGGAGGTGGACACGGTCGTCTACCTGTCGACGTCGCTCAACACCGGCCATGCCCACGGCCTCGGCCGCCGGGAGACGGTCATCCTCCCGGTGCTGGCCCGTGACGAGGAGCCGGAGCCATCGACGCAGGAGAGCATGTTCAGCTTCGTACGCCTCTCCGACGGCGGTGCCCCGCGCCATGCCGTCGGGCCGGAGACCGGCCCGCGCAGCGAGATCGCGATCATCGCCGAGTTGGCGCTGCGGGTGCTCGGCGACGGGGAGGGACCGGTCGACTGGCGGGCGATGGCCCACGCCTCCACAATCCGCCGGGCGATCGCGGCGATCGTGCCGGGGCTCGAGGCGATCGCCGACATCGACCGCACCAAGAAGGAGTTCCCGATCCCCGGCCGGGCGCTCGACGCACCGCGCTTCCCCACCGCCGACGGCAAGGCCCGGCTGTTCGTCCACGACCTGCCCGAGCCGCCGGCCGGCCTGCAGCTGATGACGATCCGCAGCGAGGGGCAGTTCAACACCGTCGTCTACGAGGAGGAGGACCTGTACCGCAACCAGACGCGCCGCGACGTCGTCCTCGTCCATCCCGACGACGCGCGCCGCCTCGGCCTCGTCGCCGGCGGACGCTGCCGGATCGCGAGCGCCGTCGGCGAGATGCGCGGGCTGGTGGTGTCGGTGTTCGACCAGATCCGCCCCGGCTGCGTGGCGATGTACTACCCCGAGAGCAACGTCCTGGTGCCGACGGCGGCCGACCCGCTGTCGCGGACGCCGGCCTACAAGAGCGTCGCGGTCACGCTCGCGGCGGAGGAGCCGGTGGGGGCGACGGCCACCCGGCCGGTGGTCACCCTCGGTTCCCCGGGCACGCCGCGTGAGAAGATGATCCAGTGCGGCTGACCGGCCTGGCCGTCAGTCGAACAGCGTCCGCTGTGCCGCGGCCGGGTCGGGGGCGGAACGTCGCTTGCCGCGCGCGGAATCGCGCGGCGGGGCATCGAGGGGGGCGGCAGCCGTGGCCGCGCCGTCGGTCGCGCCCCCTTCGAACGCCGCCAGCAGGTCGCAGGCCCGGTCGATGACCGGCTCGGGCACTCCCGCGAGGCGCGCCACGTGGACCCCCCAGCTGCGGTCGGCCGCGCCGCGCGCCACGCGGTGGAGGAACACGAGCCCGCCCTCGTGCTGCTCGACGAGTACCTGGAGGTTCGCCACGCCCGGGAGACGCTCGAGCGCCGCCAGCTGGAGGTAGTGGGTGGCGAACAGCGTCCGGCAGCCGACCCGGTCGTGGAGATCCTCGACGACCGCCTGGGCGACGGCGAGGCCGTCAAACGTGCTTGTCCCGCGCCCGACCTCGTCGAGGATCACGAGGCTCGCCGCAGTCGCGCGGTTGAGGATCCGCGCGGTCTGTGCCATCTCCACCAGGAACGTGCTGGCACCGCGGGCGAGGTCGTCGCCGGCCCCGATCCGGGCGAACAGCCGGTCGACGATCCCGACCCGGGCGCGGTCGGCGGGGACGAAGCTCCCCGCCTGGGCGAGGACGACGAGGATCGCCGCCTGGCGGATGAACGTGCTCTTGCCCCCCATGTTGGGACCGGTAACCAGCGCCAGGCTCGGCGCCGTCGCCGGGTCGCGGCCCGGGCCGCCCCACAGCGAGAGGTCGTTGGCGACCAGCGCCCCGGCCGGCAGGAGCCGTTCGAGCACCGGATGTCGCCCGGCCACGATCTCGAGGCGCCCGTCGTCGCCGATCTCGGGGCGGACCCAGCCGGCGGAGCGCGCCACGGCAGCGAGGCTACCGAGGCAGTCGAGGATCGCCGCGATCGCCGCCGCCCGGTCGAGGCGCTCGCGGCAGCCGGCGACGAACGCGCGCGACTCGGCGAGCAGCTCCAGCTCGCGGCGCAGCGCGTCGTCTTCGGCCGAGAGCACCTGGCGCTGGCGCTGGTCGAGCTCGGGGGTCGTGTAGCGCTCGGCGTTCTTCACCGTCTGCTTGCGGACGTAGTCGGCGGGTACCTTGCCGGCGTGGGCCCGACCGACCTCGAGGAAGAAGCCGAACACGCGGTTGAAGCCGACTTTCAGCGACGCGATCCCGGTCCGTGCGATCTGCTCCGCCTGGTAGGCGGCGATCCAGGCCTTGCCGCCGCTGGCGAGCTCCGTCAATTCGTCGAGGCGCGGATCGCGGCCGGGGCGGATGAAGCCGCCGTCGCGTTCCGACACCGGGCAGCCGTCGCGGAACGTGGCCCCGACCCGCTCGGCGACGTCCGCGCAGGGATCGAGCCCGTCGCGCAGCTCGGCGAGCAGTCCGCTGGCGGCGGCGAGCGCCGTGCGGATCGCCGGCAGCGCCGTCGCCGCGCGTCCGATCCGCTCGACGTCGCGCGGGCCGGCGCGCCCCGCGACGGCCCGCCCCACGAGGCGCTCGAGATCGCCGACCTCGGCGATGGCGTCGGCGAGCGCGGCGGCCGTCGCGGGCGCGGCGACGAGCGCGGCGACGGCGTCGAGACGCTCGTCGATTGCAGCGCGGTCGACGAGCGGGGCGGTGATCCACTCGCCGAGGAGCCGGCCCCCCATCGCCGTCCGCGTCCGGTCGAGGACGTCGACGAGCGACCCGGCGCGGAGCCCGGTGGTGCTCGAGCGGAGCAGTTCGAGGCTCCGGCGCGAGGCCTCGTCGATCTCGAGGCGGTGCCCGGGCCGCCACGGCGACAGCGAGTTGATCCGGGCCACCGCCGCCGGATCGTTCTCGCGGAGGTAGGCGACGATCGCTCCGGCGGCGCGGATCCCCGGAAGGTCGGCGGGGAGGTCGAAGCCGAGCCCCTCGAGCCGGCATCCGAGGCAGCCGTCGAGCGCCCGCATCACCTCGGCTGCCCCGAACCACCAGTCCGGGCGCGTCGTCAGGGCCCGGTCGAAGCCGCCGCCGCGCGCGGCTTCGGCGGCCGCGGCCCGGTCCCCCTCGCCGCACAGGCACTCCGAGGGAGCGAGGCGCAGCACGAGGTCGGCGACGTCGTCGCCGGGGAGGGTGGCGGCCTCGAAGCGGCCGGCGGCGACGTCGATCCAGGCCAGGCCGGCCGGTGTTCCCGAGCCGGCTGGCACCAGCGCCAGCAGGTGGTTGCGCCGGTCGGCCGCGAGCAGCGATTCGTCGGCGGCGATGCCCGGCGTGACGATCCGCGTCACCTCGCGGCGGAGCAGCCCCTTGGTCGTCTTCGGGTCGTCGATCTGCTCGCAGATCGCCACCCGCCGGCCGGCGGCGACGAGCCGCGCCAGTTGGGTGTCGAGTTGGTGAAAGGGAAAGCCGGCCATCGGCAGGGCGTCGGGGCCCTTGTCGCGGCTGGTGAGCGTGAGATCGAGGAGGGCGGCGGCCTCGCGGGCATCGTCGCCGAACAGTTCGTAGAAGTCCCCCATCCGAAACAGCACCAGGGCCCCGGGGCACCGGGCCTTGGCGGCGGCGAACTGCTGCATCATCGGCGACGACATGGGGGCGAAATGTAGCAGCCTTTGACCGGGGGGTGGGGAGCCGCGTACAACCGTTCGGAGAGGGTGCGGATGCCGATGAGAGGCCCCTGCGATGGGGGCCTGCGAACCTGGTCAGGGCCTAACCGCAGCAGCCATAAGCAGTCGCTCCTTTGTGCGGAGGGCCTCTCATCGGCATCCGGCCCCCGAGGTGATCCGCCATGCCCCCTCCCGATCGGAACTCCGTCGCCGGGGAGGGGGAGCAGGCGGCCGGGTACCGGGTGGTCGCACGCCGCTATCGGCCCCAGCGCTTCGCCGATCTCGTCGGCCAGGAGCACGTCGCCCGTGGCCTCTCGGGGGCGATCGAGTCCGGGCGCGTCGGGCACGCCTACCTGTTCACTGGCGCCCGCGGCGTGGGCAAGACCAGTGCCGCGCGGATCCTCGCCAAGGCCCTGCAGTGCCAGCGCGGTCCGGCGGCCGAGCCGTGCGACGCCTGCGACGCCTGCCTGGCGATCGCCGGCGGCCAGGACATCGACGTCCTCGAGATCGACGCCGCCAGCAACCGCGGCATCGACGAGATCCGCCAGCTCCGCCAGAACGTCGCCGTCCGGCCGGCGCGGGGGCGGTTCAAGGTGTACATCATCGACGAAGTCCACATGCTCACGCGCGAGGCGTTCAACGCCCTCCTCAAGACGCTCGAGGAGCCGCCGCCGCACGTCAAGTTCGTCCTCTGCACGACCGAGCCCGACAAACTCCCGGTGACGATCCTCTCGCGCTGCCAGCGGTTCGACTTCCACGTCGTCGACGCGCCGGCGATCGCCGGACGGCTCGCGCAGATCGTCGCGGCCGAGGGGATGGCGATCACGGCCCCGGCGATCGACCTCGTCGCCCGGCGGGCCAACGGCAGCATGCGCGACAGCCAGTCGCTCCTCGAGCAGCTGCTCGGCGGCATCGTGGGCGACGGCACGCCGCGCGAGATCGGGATCGACGACGTCCATGCCCTCATCGGCACCGGCCGCGACGAACTGGTCGGCGCTATCCTCCGCGCGATCTTCGACCGCGATCCGCGCGCGGCGCTGGCCGGACTCGACGCCGCCCTCCGCGGCGGGGCCGACTGCGGCGGCGTGCTCGAGCAGATCCTCGGGGCGCTGCGTGACTGCCTGGTGGCGAGCGTCGGCTCCGGCCGCGAGGCGCTCCGGGAAGGGGACGGCCTGGGGATCGATCTCCTCGACGCCGGACCCCGGCTCGGCACGGCCACGGTCCTGGCGATGCTGCAGATCGTCGACCAGGCACTGGCGCGGATGCGCTCGAGCGCCCACCCGACGGTGCTCGCCGAGATGGCGGTGGTCCGGTTGGCGGCACTCGAGGACCTCGACGGGCTGGCCACCCTCGTCGGCACGCTGTCGGCACCGGCGGGCGCGGTCCCGGCCGCGGGCCCGCCGGAGCGGCGCGAAAAAAAAACGGCTGACCTGACTGCGGCCGTGCCGGCCCCGCACGCGGTAGCGCCGGCGTTCGCCGTGCCGCAGCCGTCGGCAGCGCCTGCGGCCTCCGCGCCTGTCGCCCCCGGAGTCAGTGCCGATGCCGAGCCGCTCGTGGTGTGGCGCGAGTGTGGCCGGATCGTCGGCGGTCTGGCCGCCGATTTCGCCGACCTCGCCGTGCAGGCGGTGTGGCACGAGGGCCGGCTCGCCGTCACGTTGCCCGCCGGGGCGCGGATGGCGCTCGACTTTCTCCGTGGTTCCGACGTGGTCACGGGGCTCCAGCGGGCGCTGGTCGGGATCGTCGGGCGTCCTGCGAGCGTCGCGGTCGACCTCGCCGCCGACGAGGCGGACGCCGGGGGGGCTTCGTCCCCGGGCCCGAAGGCCGACGCCGGGAGCGGCGCCGGGCTCTCGCAGGCGGCGCTGGTCCGCGCCGCGACCGCGCATCCGCTCGTCCGACAGGCGTGTGAACTTTTCGACGGTTCCATCCGCCGGGTCGACCCGCCCCGGCCCCGCGAGGTCGACGGCACCGGTGCCGCGGTCGCCGTCGTGCCGGCGACGGAGCCCGTGGGCGGCGATGCGGTGGGGATGGCCGCGGAAGCCTCAGGAGGGGAGCCCGATGGCTGACGAGCAGGCCCCACGGGACCGGCCCGGGCGGCGCACGCCGCGCGCCGTGGCCGAGGGTGTCGGCGGGCCGATCGGGCGCCTGGTCGACGCCTTCGCCGGGCTCCCGGGGATCGGCCGCAAGTCGGCAGAGAGGCTCGCCCACCATGTCCTGCAGATGCCCGCCGCCGAGGCGCTGGCGTTCGCCGACGCCATCCGCGCCGTGCGTGAGGACCTTCGCCCCTGCACGGTGTGTGGCAATCTCGGCGAGCAGGAACGCTGCTCGATCTGCGTCGATCCGCGCCGTGACCTGGCCACGATCTGCGTCGTCGAGCGGGTCCGCGACCTGGCGGCCTTCGAGGAAGCCGGGCACTACCGTGGCGTCTACCACGTCCTCGGCGGCCGGCTGTCGCCGCTGGCGGGCATCGGTCCGGAGCGGCTCGCCATCGAGTCCCTCGTCGCCCGGATCCGGGGAGGCGCGGTTCGCGAGGTGATCATGGCGACGACGCCGAGCGTCGAGGGGGATGCGACGGCGCTGGCCGTCGTCCAGCGGCTCGCCGGGCTCCCCGTGACGATCACCAGGCTGGCCCGTGGGCTGACGGTCGGCACCCCCCTCGAGCATGCCAATCGTGACATGCTCGCCGACGCCCTGGCCGAACGCCGCGCCTTCTGAGCCCCGCGGTCGGGCTTCGTTCCCGTCGTCGTCCGGCCAGTGATCGTGCCAGCGGCTGCTCCCCCGGCCGGGAAAACGCCAGGGTGCGGCGCCGGCGACCGAACAGGGTATCCTGAGGCCACGTTTTCGGGCCGGGCCCCGGGGCGGATGCGAGGCACTGCGATGCGGATGTCGTTCGGCCAGGAAATGCGGATGGCGCAAAAGCAGGTGCTTGCGCCGCGCATGATCCAGTCGATGGAGATCCTGCAGTTGCCGTTGCTCGCCCTCGAGGAGCGGATCGAGCAGGAGATCCAGAACAACGAGACGCTCGAGGTCGACGAGGGGGATGGAGACCTTCCGGTGGCGGAAGTTGCCCCCGCTCCCGAGGTGGGCAAGCCGCTCGACGAGCAGCCCCTCGTCGTCGACCAGGAGCATGCCAATCAGGCCGATTTCGAGCGCTCCTACGATTGGGCGGCTGAATACCCCGATTCCGACGACGACCGCAGCCGCCCCAGTGCCGGCCGGATCGAGGAGGCCTCCGATCGCTACCTTGACGCGATCGCCAACATGGAGGAACGGCCGGAAACGCTGTTCAACCACCTCTCCGACCAGCTCTCCGGATACGACCTCACCCCCGGGCAGCGCCAGGCCGCCGAACGGGTGATCAACAACCTCGACGCCAACGGGTACCTGCCGTTGCCGCTCGAGGAACTGATCGATCCCGACGGGCCGGCGGGGCAACTCGCTGATCTCACTCAGGCCCTCGAAATCGTGCAGAGCATGGATCCGACCGGGGTCGGGGCCCGCGATCTCCGCGAGTGCCTGCTCCTCCAGATCCGTCCCGAAACCCCCTGCTCGCGGCAGCTGCGGCGGCTGGTCGGCGACCACCTCGAGGATCTGGCGGCCAACCGGCTCCCGTTCATCGAGAAGAAGACCGGCTTCAGCATCGCCGAGATTGAGCGGCTGCGGCGCCTCCTCCACTCGCTCAATCCGAAGCCCGGGGCGGCGTTCATCGTCCGGGTGGTGCCCGCGGTGAAGCCCGACGCCTACGTCGAGCAGCAGCCCGACGGGACGTGGAAGGTCCGCCTCGAGGACGTCGACCTGCCGAACCTGCGGATCAGCCCGACCTACCGGGCGATGCTCGCCGACGCCGACACGACACCCGCCACGCGCGAGTACATCAAGCGCAAGATCAACGCCGCCCAGTGGCTGATCGAGTCGATCGAGCAGCGCCGCTCGACGCTCCTCAAGACGGCCCAGGCGATCGTCGACCACCAGACGCGGTTTCTCACCGAGGGGCCGGAGGCGATCGAGCCGCTCAAAATGCAGCAGATCGCCGACCGGATCGTGATGCACGTCACCACCGTGAGCCGCGCGGTCGACGACAAATGGCTGCAGACGCCGCGCGGGTTGTACGCGCTGCGGCGGTTCTTCGTCGGCGGGACGGTGAGTGCCGACGGCGACGAGGTCGCCTGGGACACCGTCCGCCTCAAGCTTCAGGAGATCATCCAGGGCGAGCCGAAGGACGCGCCCTACAGCGACGACGACCTCGTCGAGCAGCTCGCGGCGCGGGGAATCACGCTGGCGCGGCGGACGGTGACCAAGTACCGCAAGGCGATGAAGATCCCCAGCTCGCGGCAGCGTCGTGACTGGACGCTCGCGCGCCGCTCCGACCGGACCCCGGCGGCGGCCGACGAGCCGCTCCCCGAGGGGATCGAGGAGATCGACGCCGCGCCGGCCGACGGCGCGGGGGACGACGACGGCATCGACCACCGCGCGGATCCCCTCGCCGACGGGTTCCAACCGGCGGCCGTGGCGGCGCTGCCGCCGCGATTCGACGGTGACCACGGTGGGGTGATCGGCAGCTGACGGATCGGAAGTCGATCGTGCCGCCAGCGGCACACGCTCGCAGGGAGGAGGACCGCGGTGCGCTGTCCGTTTTGCCGGATCGAAAACGACCGGGTCATCGATTCACGCGCCGGAGACGACGGCAACACGATCCGGCGGCGCCGGGAGTGCCTGTCGTGCCGGCGCCGGTTCACGACCTACGAGCGGGTCGAGCGCCAGCAGCTCACGGTGGTCAAGAAGGGGGGCGAGCGCGAGCCGTTCGACCGCGACAAGCTCAAGCGCGGGCTTTCGCGTGCCTGCTGGAAGCGCCCGGTCACCGACGCCGATATCGAGGGGGTGGTGACGGCGCTGGAGACGGAGTTCGCCGACGGCTATGAGAGCGAGATCCCCAGCCGCGTCATCGGCGAGCGGCTGATGGAGGCGTTGCGGCGTCTCGACCAGGTGGCCTTCGTGCGCTTCGCCAGCGTGTACCGGCAGTTCAAGGACGTCCGCGCCTTCGTCGAGGAGTTGGAGCCGATTCTCGCCGAGGCCAACCTCCCGACCGGCGGTCTTCCGCCCGCCGCGGTCCCGCGCGGCGACGCCTGACCGGCGCGGTACGGTTCAGGAGGGCGGTGGCTAACGGCGCCACGCGCCGCTCCGGCCCCCCTCCTTCTCGTCGAGCTGCACCTGCTCGATCACCATCCCGCGGTCGATCGACTTGCAGCAGTCGTACAACGCCAGTGCGGCGGCCGTCGCCGCCACCAGAGCCTCCATCTCCACCCCCGTCCGTGCCGTCGCCCGGACGACCGCCTCGATGGTCACCATGGCGTCGCCCGGCGGCGGGAGGAGCACGGTCACCTCGACCGCGTCGAGCGGGAGCGGATGGCACAGCGGCACGACATCGGCGGTGCGCTTCGCCGCCATCACGCCGGCCAGCCGGGCGACGGCGAGGGCGTCGCCCTTGTCGAGCGAGCCGCTGCGGAGCCGCTCGACCGTCGTCGCGAGGCAGCGGACCCGGGCACTGGCCCGGGCACGGCGTTCCGTCACCGGCTTGGCGGCGACGTCGATCATGCGGATGCCGTGGCCGGACATGGCGGCGAGGATACCTGCCGGCGCGGTCCCCGGAAAGCACCGCGGGCCGGTGCGGCTGGCGCACCGGCCCGCAGGCCATGGAGTCGTGTCGCGCGGGGGCCGCGTCAGACGAGTTCCTTGCGGGCGCCGATCAGCGTCCGCAGGCGCTCGGCGAGGAGGGCGACGTCGAACGGCTTCTTGAAGCTCTCGTTGACGTGGGCCCTGTCGACCGTGATCTGCGAGCCGTCGTCGGGCAGCAGTGCGATCACGATCGTGTCGGCGTACTCGGGATTGCGGCGAAGATTTTGGCAGATCTGCTGGGCGTCGATGCGGCCGATCGAGTAATCGACGACGATGCAGTCGGGATGGAAACTCTCCGCCTGGATGCCGGCCTCGAACCCGCTGGCGGCCACCTGGATCTTGAACGAGCGCTCCACGGGAAGGTGCTTCTTGAGGTTTTCGATGAGCACCTGGTCCTGACCCACGAGGAGGACCTTGGCCATCGCCTCGTCCTCGAGGTCACCCAGCGGCATGCCGTGTTCCTTGAGGAACCGGATCAGGTACTCCCGCGGGATCCGCCGGTCCTGTGACCCGGGGATGCGGTAGCCCTTGAGGCGTCCCGAGTCGAACCACTTGCTCACCGTACGGGGGGCGACTTTACAGATTTTGGCGACCTGGCCCGTCGTGAAAACCTTCATTACCGTGCACTCCATGTGAATCGTTCGTGTCCGGAACGCGTTTGGCCAGCCCCCACTCTCACGAGCGCGGACACAGCCCCCCCGACGCGGAACCTGCAGCGTGGAAACGACCGCGTCGTCGCACCCCACGAGGGCCGGCGGGAGAACGCCGGGGGGGCTGGAATGGGCACACCGCGTCCGGGAGACGCTTCGCGTCCCCGGCGGATGCCACGACTCGCAGGTGTCCCCCCCTGCTTCATCCCGGCGATCGGATCCCGTGTTCCGGAACCCGATCGCGGTCTGACCGTCCACCCGTGTAGATCGAATGGTCCCGCGGTGGGACTTGAGCCGTTCTTCGCGGCGGCAGCGGTCGGAGCGGGTGACCGGCCTGTGCCGGCGGCGCGAGAAGGTCAGGCGGCGGCCCGGGGGCGTGATTCCGCGGCCCGGCGTTCGAGGTGCACCGCGACCCGTTTCGAGACCCCTGACTCCTCCATCGTCACGCCGTACAGCGTGCCGGCGGCGGCCATCGTCTTCTTTGAATGGGTGACGACGATGAACTGGGTGTCGCGGAAACCGCCGAGGGCGGCGGTGAACCGGTCGACGTTGGCCTCGTCGAGGGCGGCGTCGACCTCGTCGAGGACGCAGAACGGGCTCGGATGCGAGCGGAAGATCGCCAGCAGCAGGGCGACGCAGGTCATCGTCTTCTCACCGCCTGACAGCAGGCCGATGCCGCGCGGCTCCTTGCCCGGCGGCCGGGCGACGATCTCGACCGACGTCTCGAGGAGATCGAGCGCGGGGTCGAGGACGATGTCGGCCTGCCCGCCCCCGAACAACCTCGTGAACAGGTCGCGGAAGTGGCCCCGGACCGTCTCGATCGTCTCGCCGAGGAGCCGACGGCTCTCCTCGTCGATCCGGCCGATCAGCTGCTCGATGGCCTGCCGCGCCCGCGTCAGGTCGGCGAGTTGGCCATCGAGCGTGGCGAGCCGCTCCGCCAGGGCGTCGGCCTCCGCCAACGCCTCCATGTTGACCGAACCCATCGCCGCGAGCCGGCGGCGCAGCTGTTCGATCTCGGCGTCGAGGGCGACGCGATCGGCGACGGCGTCGGCATCGGCATCCGGTTCCGCGTCGAGCGGATCGATGCCGTAGTCCTCGCGGACGCGTTCGAGGATCCGCTCACGTCGGTGGCGCAGCTCCCCCGCCTCGAGCTCATGGCCGTGGAGGGCGGCTTGGAGGGTGGCGAGGCGTTCCCGTTCGGCGGCAGCCGTGGCCGCCAGGCGGCTACGGGTGTCGAGATCGGCATCGCGACGGTCGGCGGCGGTGCGCACCGCGCGGGCGGCATCTTCGGCGCTCCGGGCCGCGGCGGCCAGCGCCTGGCCGGTCGAGAGCTCCTCCCCCTCGAGCTCGGCGTGGCGGGTGGCGGCGGCGCTCCACCGGGTGGCGAGGGCGCCACGTTCGTCGGCGAGCCGCATGGCCTCTGCCTGGGCGCCGGCCGCGGCCGTCCGGGCTGCAGCGACGCGCTCGGTGGCCGCGTCCCTGGAGGCGCGGAGGCTGGCCAGCGCTTCGGCCACGCTGCCGCGGGTGCGATCGAGGGCCGCCAGCTCGGCCGCGGTCCGCTCCGCTTCGTGGGCCGCCTCGGCTTCGAGGCGGCCGTGTGCCTCGAGGTCGGCCGCCGCGAGACGCTCCGCCTCGGTACAGGCGACGAGGTCCCGCTCGGCGGCCGCCACTGCGGCCGCGGCGGCGGTGCATTCGTCATCCGCCCGGGCGGCGTCGTGCGCTCGCCGGTCGCGCTCGAGCCGGCAATCGGCAAGCTCCGCCGCGGCCTGATCCCGGCGGGTCCGGGCGAGCCGGGCCGACTGCTCGGCCGCCCGGGCCGCCGCGGCGGCCTCGTCGCGCGCCTCGCGGGCGCGTCCGACAGCCTCGAGCAATTCGTCGGCCCGGAGCCGGGCCGCGCGGAGCTCGGCGCGGCGGGCCACCAACCCGACCGCCGCAGCCTGGTCGCCGACCTCGGCCACTGCGCGCCCGGTGATCGCCTCCCCCCGGCGCGTGAGGGCGATCGTGCCGGCGGGTGCCCCGGTGAGGCAACGCCGGGCGGCGATGAGATCGTCGACGACCCACACATGGCCGAGGATCCGGGCGGCACGGTCATCGTCGCGGCCGTCGGCGGCGACGAGTCGGTCGAGCCGGCCGACGACGCCTGCGGTGTCGTCGGGCGCCCAGGTTTCCGGTGCCGGGAGGAGGTCGGGGGCGACGATCGTCACCCGGCCGCCGGCCGAGAGCGCCGATCGGCCCGCCGGCGTTTCCAGCCACGCTGCCAGCGCCGCGGAGGCCTCGACGCCGGGCGCGACGGCGATCCCGTGACGGAGTGGCCCGAGGGCGACATCGACCAGCGCCGCCCACTCGAGCGGCACGTCGAGCGTGTCGGCGAGCAGGCCGGTCGCGTCCGGCAGCGCACCGCCGCCCGGAAGGGCGAGCACTTCGCGGACCGCGTCGGCGACACCCTCGTGCCGTGCCGTCAATTCGCCGAGGACGGCGACGCGCTCGCGGCAGGCGCCGAGCGTCGTTTCCCAGGCGGCGAGGTCGCGGTCGGCGGTGGCCACCGCCTCGCTCCGCGCCAGGCTGTCGCGCTCCGCCGTCGCCAGGGCGGTCGTGGCGGCGGCGACGCGGTCACCGAGGGCCGTGACCGCTCCGTCGAGGGTCGCCAGCGCCCGTTCGGTGTCGGCGCGTCGGCCACGGAGCGCCTCGGCGCGCGTCCGCGCCGCCACGAGGACCGACCGCGCCGCGTCGGCCCGGTCGGTGGCGCGACGCCCGTCGGCGACGATCCGGAGCCGCTCACGTGCCAGCGACTCCGCCCGCGCGGCGAGCGCCCCGAGGCTCGTGCGGAGGTCGGTGGCCTGCTGCTGGCCTCCGGCGGCGGAGCGCTCCATGTCGGCCAGGGCCGCGGCCAGTCTGGCTTCGTCGCGGAGGGCGTCGTCGACGGCGGCGGCGGCCTGGTCGGCGGCGGTGCGGGCGCCGGCGGAGCGCCGGCCGGCGGCGGCCAGGTCACTGGCCAACGCACGAGACTCGTGGTCCGCGGCAACGCGCTGGCGGCGGAGGGCGTCGAGGGTCGCCGCAACCGTGGCGGCGGCGAGGTCGTGCCCCCGTGCCTCGGCACGGAGCTCGTCGAGGAGTGGCCCGGAGCAGAGCAGCTCGTCCTCGAGCGCGGCCGCGGCGGTCGTCGCCGCGTCGGCGGCGGCCTGCGCCGCGGCTGCCGCGGCGCAGGCCGCGGTGATCCGCGCCGCCACGGTCTCGGCATCGGTGGCGACGGCGGCGAGGTCGCGGCGCGCGGCCGAGAGCCGCAGTGCCCGCAGCCGCGCGCTGGAGTCGCGGTAGGTCCGCGCCCGGGCGGCTTGGGTGCGCACCGTCTGGAGCCGTGCGGTGAGCTCGCCGACGATGTCGGCGAGACGTTGCCGGTTCTGTTCGGTCCGCTCCAACCGTCGGAGTGCCTCCGTCCGGCGGGCGCGGAACCGCGTGATCCCCGCCGCCTCCTCGAAGACGGCGCGGCGGTCGCGGCCGGAGGCGACGAGGAGCGCGTCGACGCGCCCCTGCTCGATCACGCTGTAGGCCTCGGTGGCTGCCCCAGTGCCGCTGAACAGCTCGCGGATGTCGCGCAACCGCGCGGCCTCGCCGTTGATGAGGTATTCCCCCTCGCCGCTGCGGTAGACGCGGCGCGTGATCCGGACCTCGGCGGCGTCGACGGCCAGCGCCCGGGCGGCGTTGTCGAACGACAGCGTCACCTCGGCGGCGTTGAGCGGCCTGCGCCCGGCCGAGCCGGCGAAGATCACGTCGGTCATGTCGCGGCCACGGAGGCTGCGGACCGACTGCTCGCCGAGCACCCACTTCAGCGCGTCGACGACATTCGATTTCCCCGAACCGTTCGGTCCGACGACCGCGGTGATCCCGGGGGGGAACTCGAAGCGCGTGCGGTCGGCGAAGCTCTTGAAGCCCGCCAGTTCCAGCGCCGTCAGCCTGGTCATGGGTCGGGCCCGCCGGTCACGACTCGTCGCTAACGGCGACGGTGTCGACCTCGTCGTCGCGCTCGCGTGTCGAGACCTCGTCGTGGATCGAGAGGCGGCCATCGCCTTCGGCCGGCAGGGCGTCGAACGCCAGTCGGCTGGCGAGGCTCCGGCTCGAGGAGGCTTGCTGGATGAACTGCACGACGTCGGGATAGGTGCCCCCGACGGCGACGATCGAGCGGGCGACGTCGGCCACCTTCGGCGCCACCGTGACGACGCGATCCTCGGCACCGGGGAGGAACCGGCTCACCGTCGCCTGGCCGTCGGCGACGACGACCACGATCGAACCGCCGGCTTCGGCGCGGAGGCCGTCGCCGAGCGGATGACGGGTGCCGAACAGGACGAGCTCGGGGCGATGGCTGCGCGTGAGGTGGACGAGCGGCGGGCCGTCGACGTCGACGACGTGGATGGTGCAGGCGTCGCCGAGCCGCTCGCCGCGGACGATCGGCAGCGAGGGATCGAGGTGCGACAGGGCGCGGAACGCTCCGTAGCGCGTCTCGGCGCTGGGGCTGTCGAGGAGCGACTGGAGGGCGTCGATGCCGTTGGCGTCGTCGAGCACGGCCAGCGCGGCGAGCGCCGCAGGGCGGGCGCTGCGCAGCGTCGCCGCGGCTTCGGCGAGGTGGGGCGCGGCGGACGACTCACCGAGGTAGGCGAGTGCCTCGGCGGCGACGAAGCGGATCTCGGCATCGGTCGAGTCGAGGGCGGCGGTGAGGATCGGCACGGCGTCGCGCCCCACCGCCTCGAGGCGGATCGCCGCGCTCGGCGCCGTCACCGGGTCGTCGAGCTGCCGGGCGAGGAGCTCGAGCCGCGCGTGGCGGCCGGCGGGGGGTTCGACCACCGCCACGCAGCGGACGACGCGGATGTAGTGCGCCAGGCTGCGGGCGTAGGCCGGTGGCACTTCGAGTTCGATGAACCGGTCGGTCTTCGGCGTCGCCACGCCGCGCTTCGTCCCCTTGATGACCGCGTGGAAGCGCTTGTTGATCGCGTCGCCGACGCGCTTCGAGAGGGCTACCGAGCGGTGCTCCGGTGTGATCGCCAGGCCGATCGTGCGGTTGGTGGTCGACACGCCGCCCCCGGGGACGCGGGCGCGGAGCCGGGAGAGGGGATCGAGCGTCCCGCCCGAGACCGGGTCGACGAGCAGCGGGCCCTCGGCGAGACCGAGGACGCGGCCGTCACGGATCCGGTTGCCGAGCACCGCCATCTCGGTGAGCCGCGTCTCCATCAGCCAGCCGTTGGCAAGGCTCGAGGTGCCGTTGTCGGGGGGCACCTCGACGGAGACGTCGAACCGGTCCCCTTTGCGCACGCCCGGCGGCAGGTAGCCGCGCACCCAGACCAGCGACGTTGCCGGCGAGGCGAGGAGCGTCTGCGGATCGTCGACGCCGCGCGCCTGCATGTCGGCGAGGAGCATCTGCCGCTGGCTGCTCGGCGGGGGATCGCCGCCGGTGCCCGCCAGGCCGGTCACGAGCGCCGCATGTTCGACGCGCAGCGGTCCGGTGCCGTACGGGGTGGTGTAGTCGCCGACGAGCTTGGTGTCGGCGTCGAGGGTCACCAGGGCCTCGACTTCCGGGCTCTGGCTGCGGATCGCGGGGCCGGCGCAGCCCGGCGCCGTGACGAGGGCGGTCAGGCACCATGCGGTCGCAGCCCGGGAACGGGAGATCGCCATCGTTCACCGCACTCGCTGGGAAGGTCGGGCACGTGCCGGAAAACCGGCGGGGCGGGAGGCTAGGAATGCCGGCGCCGCCGGTCAAGGTGGATCGTGGTGCGGCGCCCGCCGCGCCACGGAGCCGCCGCGGCGCGGCAAGCGCCGCAGGATGGCGAGCCGGGGACGGTGGAAAGCCGCAAACCTCCGCGGCGGAACCGTCTTGGAGGTGCGGCGTCACGTTGCTACGGTGCCGCCCCCGCGGCGGACGGGATCCAGGGCCCGGCGCGGCGTGCCACTCGGGAGCGAGCAGACGTGACGAAAGTCGAAATGGCCCGGCCGGCGGTGCACGTGCGGTGGATGATCCGCCGCGACCTCGTCGAGGTGCTCGACATCGAACACGAGGCGTTCGAGTTCCCGTGGAGCGAGGACGACTTCATCCGCTGCCTCCGCCAGCGCAACTGCATCGGCATGGTCGCGGAGATGGCCGAGTCGGTGGTGGCGTTCATGATCTACGAGCTGCACCGCTCCCGGCTCCACCTCGTCAATCTCGCCGTCCGGCGCTCGCACCGGCGGCTCGGCGTGGGGACGCTGCTGCTCGATCGATTGGCGGCCAAACTCGCCCCGGACCGTCGCGACCGGATCCTCCTCGAGGTCCGCGAGCGCAATCTCCCCGCGCAGCTGTTCTTCCGCTCGCTCGGCTACCGGGCGATCGCGGTCCTCAAGGACTTCTACCAGGACTCGACCGAGGACGCGTACCTGATGCAGTACCTGTCTTCCGGAGCGGTCGTCGAGGCCGTGCCGCGGCGCGCTGCCTGAGCCAGTCGCGAAGGAGTTCGTCGACCGCGTTCCTCCGGGCCGCGAGGGCCCGCGTGGCGGCCGTCGCGTGCCGGCCGTGGGCGAACACGCTCAGCAGCGGACCGTGGTCCGGAAGCACCGCCCCCGCGGTGGGGATGTCTGCCAGCGCCGGCCAGCCGCCGTCGAGCCGAGTCCAACGCGCCGAGAGCGCCGTGACGCGGTCGACGAGCCGGTCGTCGGCCCGGCAGGGCGCGGGGGTGCGGACCAACGCCTTGGCCCACGCCCCGGGGAGCGCTTCGGGTGGCGTCGCGCGGCCGGCGTCCGGGTAGCCGAAGCACTCCAGGTGCGCGGCGGCGAGCGACCGGCCGTCGTGGCGCTCGTGGAGCTCGGCCGATGCCGTGGGGCGCGGGTTGATCTCGATCAGCACCGGTGCGCCGGCCGGCGTGACGAGGAAATCGACGCCGATCATGCCGCGGAGGCCGTCGCGCCTCCACAGGGCCTCGCCGAGGCGGACCAGCGCCGTGTGGACCGCGCCGGGGAGATGGCGCGGCGGCCGCGTGACCCCGGCACACCAGGCGAACGACGCCGCGCCACGCCGCGCGGGGCCGAGCAGCTGGCGGGCGACGCCCACCAACCGCGGTCCCGCCGGGGCGATCAGGTACGTCGCCCCCCAGGCCCGTCCCGCGACCCTGCGCTGCCAGCAGTCGGGGCCGGGCCGCGCGGTCGTGGGGCCGGTCCACGGCTCGATGCCCGCGCCACCGGCGCCGTGGAGCGGCTTGATCAGCCAACTGCCGTCGCGCGGCAACCCACGGGCGCTCGCGCGGGTGGCAGGGAACGTCATCCGCGCCGCCCGCGCCAGGCGTGCCAGACCGGCCGGGGTGCGGACGGCTGCCAGTGCCTCCGGTGGCACGCCCGCCAAGGGCCGGTCGAGCGCCAGCGCCGCCAGTACGCCGGGATGGTTCTCGAGGGCGCCGGTGTAGGTCAGCGGTCCGGCGGGCAGCCGGCCGACGGCAGCCGGCAGCGCGGTGGGATAACCCTCTCCAAGGCGCGTCGCCGATGCCGCAAGCGCGATCAGATCGCCGTCGGCGAACAGGTCGACCGTATGCACGCGCCAGCCGCCGCGCACCGCCGATGCCGCCCAGGCCCGGGCGCTGGCGCCGACGACGACGACGGCGCGCGGCTCGGCGGTGGGGCGGGGAACACGCACGAACGGGCTCGGCGCAGGGGGGTGGAGCGGCTCGGTGCGGGTGCCGCCGCGGCTTGTCGGTGCCGGTGACCGTGGTATTCTTGCGGCCCGTCCGCGGGGTGTCATTCCGCGGCGTCGCGACGGCGGTGATCGCCGGGCGCCGCGACGGTGTGGGGGCTGTCGAGCCTCCGCGCTGGGTGGATCACGTGTCACGAGGAGGTAGCGAGCATGTCGATGTTCATCGGTGAGGCGCTCAGCGGCGAGGGCAACGAGATCGCCCACATCGATCTCCTGATCGGCAGCAAGGACGGCCCGGTCGGCGTGGCCTTCGCCAACGCCCTGGCGCGGCAGAGCGAAGGGCACACCAACCTGCTCGCGGTCCTGACCCCGAACCTCGCCGTCAAGCCGGCCACCGTGATGGTCACCAAGGTGACGATCAAGGGGATGCGGCAGGCGGTGCAGATGTTCGGCCCCGCGCAGGCGGCGGTCGCCAAGGCCGTCGCCGATGCCGTCGCTGCCGGCGTCATCCGCAAGGCGGACGCCGAGAATCTGGTGATCGTCTGCGGCGTGTTCATCCATCCGGGTGCCACCGACGACAAGAAGATCTACGACTACAACTACGCCGCCACGAAGCAGGCGATCGAGAACGCCATGAAGGGCAGTCCGTCGGCAGACGAGATGATCGCCGGCAAGGATTCCGCGGCGCATCCGTTCCGCGGGTTCTGAGACCGGGCGGGCCTGCAGTCCCTCGGCTCCCTTTCGTCGTGTCACGGGCCGCGCCGGATCATGTCCGGCGCGGCCCGGCGCGTGTCATGACTTGCAGTCTCCGGCCGGACGCCCCCGTGGCGGATCCGCCGAGCCGCTCCCGCCCCGGCGACCATCACCATGCCCCGACGGGTCTTGATCCAGCTCGACTGCGATCCCCAACCGAGCACGTTCGACGCGGTCGTGGCGGTCGATGCCGGCGTCGACGTGCTGCTGCGGCACGGCGGCGTGACACCGGACAACGTCGTCCCGCTCGTCCACGGCGCGATGTTCACCCGGGGCGGCGCCGACCTTGCCGCGACGGCGATCTTCGTCGGTGGCAGCGACGTCGCCGCCGCGGAGGAGGTCTGCCGGCGCGTCAGCGCGACGTTTTTCGGACCGGTGCGGGTCGGCGTGCTCCTCGATCCGTCGGGTGCCAACACGACCGCCGCCGCCGCGGTGATCGCCGCCGCCCGTCACCTCGCGCTGGCGGCCGATGCAGCCACCAACGAGGAGCGCGTCGCGGCGGTCGTTCTCGGGGGCACAGGACCGGTCGGCCAGCGCGTGGCTCGGCTGCTCGCTGGGCGCGGCGCGGCTGTCACGCTCGTCTCCCGGGATCGCGATCGCGCCGCCGCGGCGGCCGCGCGGATCGGCCAAGCCAGGCCCGGGGCAGCCGTGGAACCGCTCGCCGTGGCCGATTTCGAGCGCGATGCCGGGGGCGTGCTGTCGCGGGCCGGGCTGGTGGTGGCGGCGGGCGCGACCGGGGCCACGCTCCTCCCGCGGGCGATCCGCGAGCGCTGTTCCGCAGCGGTCTACATCGACCTCAACGCCGTCCCGCCGGCGGGGATCGAGGGGATCGCCGCGACCGACAAGGCGCGCCCCGACGGCCGGGCGGTGTGCTACGGCGCCCTCGGCGTCGGTGGCACGAAGATGAAGATCCACAAGGCGGCGATCGCGCGGCTGTTTGCCCCCGACGCGCCGTTCCTCGACGCCGAGGAATTGCTGGCGATCGGCGCCACGGTGTGACCGGGCCGCCGGCCGCTCACTCGGCGGCTGGCCGGTCGGATGGGGCGCCGGTCTCGTGGGGAGCGCGATGGGGCCGGACCACCGCCTCGGCCCTGTCGATCCTCCCCAGCAGCGCCGCGGGGAGCCGGCAGTGGATCGTGACGCGCTCGGCGGCGAAGTGGCGCGAGAGCACCTCGCCGTGGGCGGCGATCCAGGCGAGCAACCGGCCGTTGCCCGGATCGGTATCGACGTCGATGTCGCTGAAGTTGCGCCCCAGACTGTCGCTGGTCGCGCGGGCCAGCCTCGCGATCCCCGTGCCCGACCGCGCCGAGACCGCGACCGCCTGCGGATACCGGTCGAGCAGCGCGTCGAGCACCGGCCGCTCGGCGATGGCGTCGATCTTGTTGAGGACCAGGAGCGTGTCCTTGTCGGCGACTCCGAGCTCGTCGAGCACGGCGCGGACTGCGGCGATCTGCCGGTCGACAAGCGGGCTCGAGGCATCGGCGACGTGGAGGAGCAGGTCGGCCTGGCGCGTCTCTTCGAGCGTCGCTTTGAAGCTGGCGATCAGCCGGTGGGGAAGGTCGCGGATGAAGCCGACCGTGTCGCTGAGCAGGACCGGCCCCCAGCCCGGCAGCCGCCAGCGCCGCGTGCGGGTGTCGAGCGTCGCGAACAGCTTGTCCTCGGCGAGCTCGTCGGACCCGGTGAGGCGGTTGAGCAGCGTGCTCTTGCCGGCGTTGGTGTAGCCGACGAGCGACACGGTGAGATGATCCTGCCGTGCGGCCACCTGGCGCTCGCGGCGGCCATGGATCCCGGCCAGCTCCTCGCGCAATTCGTGGATCCGCTTCTCGACGAGACGCCGGTCGACCTCGAGTTGCTTCTCGCCGGGCCCGCGCATCCCGATCCCCATCTTGAGGCGCGAGAGATGGGTCCACATCCGCTTCAGGCGCGGGAGCGAGTATTCGAGCTGCGCCAGTTCGACTGCCAGCCGTGCCTCGTAGGTCCGGGCGCGGGCGGCGAAGATGTCGAGGATCACCTCGGAACGGTCGAGGACCTTCGTCGACAGCGCTTTCTCGAGGTTCCGTGTCTGGGCAGGGGACAGGTCGTTGTCGAAGATCACCACGTCGGCGTCGTTGGCGGCGACGAGCGTCGCCAGCTCCGTGACCTTGCCCTTGCCGAGGTAGGTCGTCTGGTCGGGGCTGGCACGGCGTTGCGTCAAGCCGGCGACGACCGTCGCGCCGGCCGTCTCGGCGAGGCCGCCGATCTCGTCGAGCGGGTGCTCGGGATCCGCCGGCTCGTCGAGGAGCACGCCGACGACGACCGCCCGCTCCGCCTGCACGCCCTTGCGCGGTCCGGGGCCGCTCATGCTTCCTCCTCGGCTGTCGACCCGGCGAGATGGCAGCAGCTCTCCCAACGGCGCGTGTCGAGGAGGCCGTCGGCGACGCCGTCCTTGACCGCGCACCCCGCCTCGTGGCTGTGTGTGCAATCGGGAAACCGGCACCGGTTGGCGAACGGCCGTAGGTCGCGGAATGCGGCCGGCACCTCCGCCGGCACGATCCGCCACGGTTGGAATTGGCGGACGCCGGGCGTGTCGACCAGCGCGCCACCGTGGGCGAGGGGGATGAGGCGCGACGTGGTCGTGGTGTGGCGCCCCTTGTCGTTGTCGGTGCTGACCGCGGCGACCGCGAGGCCGAGGCCCGGCTCGATGGCGTTGAGCAGCGACGACTTGCCGACGCCGCTCTGGCCGACGACGGCGGTGATCCCCGTGGCGACGATACGTCGCAGCCGGGCGATGCCGGTGCCGTCGCACGTCGAGCAGAGAAGGACCGGGTAGCCCATCCGCGCGTACACGCCGGCGAGGGGAACGAGCCGGGCGCGGTCGACGAGGTCGGTCTTGTTGATGCAGACCACCGGGTGGATTCCCGCCCCCTCGGCGGCCAGCAGGAGGCGGTCGACGAGGCCCGGCTTGAGGTCGGGCTCGGCAGCACTGCCGACGATCACCACGCGGTCGACGTTGGCCACGATGACATGCTGCTGCCCGCGGCTCGAGCGGCAGAGGACGGTGCGGCGCGGCTCCACCGCCTGGATCAGGTCGGCGCCGCCGGCACCGCCGGGGCGGACGACGACGTCGTCACCGGCGACGATCGGATGGCGGGCGCTGCTCGACAGCGTGCGGAGGACGCGGCTGGTGGTGCAGCGCACGATCGCGCCGTCGACGGCTTGGACGAGGCTCTCGAGCCCGTGGACGCGGAGCACCCGCCCACGCCAGGTGGCAACGCCGTCGTCGATGCGTTCGACGACGGTGCGCTTCCGCGTCAGGTCTCCCTTGCCCGACAGCCGTTCGCCGGCGGCGGCGTCGGCCACCGCGTCGGGATCGCCGCCGACCGCACGCGTCAGGTCGCCGTTGCGGCGCCGGACCCCGCGGTTCTTCCGCAGCTCGACGCGGAACTTCCGGGTTCGTCCCTTGCCGGGCAGGTCGCCGGGTCCAGGACCGGCGGGCTGGTCACGATCGCGCCTCCGGCCGCTCATCGCGGGGGACGGGAATCGTCCCGCGAACGCCGCCGTTCGAGACCTGCGGCCTCGAGGAGGCTGCGGCTCAGGGGATCGCGGCCGGCGTTGTCGTCGACCGGTGCACCGGTCGCGCCGAGCCGGACCGGCTCATAAACGATCTCGAATTCATGGCGGGCGATCGACAGCGTGTCGCCGGGGTCGAGCCGGCGTTCGGCGACCCGCGTGCCATTGACCTTGGTGCCGTTGCTGCTGGCAAGGTCCTTGACATACCAGAAGCCGTCGACGAGCGACAATTCGCAGTGCGACCCCGAGACATTGGGCCAGCGGAGCACGATGTCGCAACTCTCGCGACGCCCGACGACGAGAAACTTCTTCATCAACGGGATCGTGTCACCGCCACCGCGCGGATGCAATTCGCCGTACATCTGGCCGCTCTCCCGTGGCCTAACGCCACTTCCGAGCCCCACCGCCACCCGGCGGCACGTCATCTCCCGCCGGGAACGGCCCGCGCCATCACCCGGATCCCAGGCACTCCCCCTGCGGCAGGGTAGTGTTGCCGTCGCCCTCGCCGAAGGCAAGCGATGGGATCGCGATCGCTTCCCCGGCGAACGCGCATGCTATCGTAGCTGACGAATGGGCGGCACGGGACGGAGTGGATCGGACGGTCGCCGCACGGCGGTGCCCGACGGCTTCGGCCGGAGGACACCGCCCGGACGGAGGAAAGTCCGGGCTCCAAGGGCGCGGTGGTGGGTAACGCCCACCGGTCGCGAGGCCAGGGACAGTGCCACAGAAAGCAAACCGCCGGCGGGTTTCCGCCGGTAAGGGTGAAACGGTGAGGTAAGAGCTCACCAGCGGACCGGGTGACCGGTTCGGCTCGGCAAACCCCACCGGGAGCAAGGCCAAGCAGGGGGAAGATCGGCCGCAAGGCCGGCACGCCACGGCCCGTGGCGTGACCACCCCCGGGTCGGCTGCTGGAGTCGCCGGGCAACCGGCGACCGAGAGACATGACCGTCACCGGCGGGTTCGCCCCGCCGGGACAGAACCCGGCTTACAGGTCCGCTCCGTCCCGTCCCGCCCGTTCAATCCGCGTTGTCGTCGCCGCTGCCCGGCTCGCGCCGGGCCCGGTCGTCGAGGATCCGCAACAGCTTCGAGATGCACAGGGTGTTGATGCTCACCCGGTGGTCGTCGGCCTCCGCCTTGAGTTGTTCGTGGAGCGAGCGGGGCATCCGCACCGTGACCACCCGCTGGGCTTCCCGTTCCGGGGGCCGGTCCCTCTGCCGGCTCCGCAGGTCGTCGAGCAGGTCGCGGATCCGGGCGTGCTGCGGCGAGCACTCGAACTCCGCCAGCGAGTCGGGATCGCGGAAGCTGCGGCGGATCACCCCGTCGACCCCGAGGACCTCCCGGAAGAAGACGACCCAGTCGGGGTCCATGGCGTGGAGTCGCTCGGCCACCTGGAGAACGGTGTCGGCCTGATCGCGAACCGGGGGGGCTGTCGTGCCTGCATGGTTCCGATGTGCCATGGAATCCTCGGGAACTGTGAACCTGGGAAGACCTCGCCGTCGGAGACGAATGGAACCGCTCCAGCGACCGCACCGATGCTTGCGCAGCGGTCAAGTGATGGCACGAAGTCATTCCAATTCATGGGTTTGTGACCATTGAGACGACACTGGCTCGCGATCAGGCAGAGGTGCCTGGTTGGAAGGCAACGGGTTGCCTGCCCAAAGAAGAGGCAGCTCCCCCGAGTCTCAGCGTGCCAACTGTCCTTGTCGGTTTTCTCGGAAGAAACCGAATAAGCGGGGGCTACCCGGCGGCCAAGGCGAGATCGACGACCGCGGCGGCGATGTCGGTGTCGCAGACCGACTGGAGCCCCCGCCAGCCAGGGACGCCGTTCACCTCCAAGACCACCAGCCCCCCGTCCCGATCGGGGAGAAGGTCGACCCCCGCCACGGCCGTTCCCACGGCGGCCGCGGCCCGGCGCGCCAGGGAGAGCCACGCTGCCGGTGGCGTGAACGTCTCGGCACGGGCGCCGCGGGCGAGATTGAGCCGCCAGTCCCCCGTCGCCACCCGCCGCATGGAAAAAGCCCGGTCCCCCACCAGCAGGATCCGCACGTCCCAGCCGTCGTGGTGCACGAATTCCTGCAGGTAGCACACGCGTCCCTCGGCCAGGCCGGCGGCCATCCCGGCGAGGGCATCGCGCGAATCGACCCGCTCGATCCCTCGGCCACGCGAGCCGAACAGCGGCTTGGAGACGGCGTCGCCGCCGAGCGACTCCCAGGCACCGACCAGGTCGTCGGGACGCTGCACGACGACCGTCCGCGGCACCGGCAGGCCGGCGGCCGCGATCCGCGCCAGCGACAGGTATTTGTCGATCGCCACCTCGAGGCCGCGTGGCTCGTTGATCACGCGCCGGCCGGTCGCGGCGAGGCGGCCGAGGATGTCCATCCGGACGATCACCTCCTCGAGGCTGCCGGTGGGCATCGTCCGGACGAGGATCGCCCCGGCATCGGCCAGCGCCGCCGGGCCGAAGACCTCGGCCGTATCGCCGCGCCCGAGTGTCGCGGTCACCGCGGGCCACTCGACGACCGTCGCCGCCCGGCCGCGCGCCGCGACGGCACGGAGCAGGTCGCCGACATGCCAGCCGCGCGGGTCGCCGAGGATCGCCAGTCGCATGGCAGGGGCTGCTCTCGTCACGCGCCGGCGAACGACCGGGCGACGATCTCGGGGGCGGGGTGGCCGAACGACTGCCGCCGGCCCGTGGCGCGGTTGACGAACGTCACCTCGGCCGGCGCGAACAGCGCCGGGTCGATCGCGTAGAAGTCGCCCCCCGCGCGGGTGAAGACCTCGCGGAACGGGCTTCCGTAGGCGGGGGAGCCTGCGCTCACGACCTGCGGTCCGACCGCGGCGAGCGCGTCGTCGTCGGCATCGACCTCGAGGACCACGCGCCCGCCGTAGAGAATCGCGTCGTTGGTCAGGCCGATCGCGGCCAGGTCGTCGCCCGCCACCGGGGCCAGGGGCGCACGGCCGCTGCCGCGGACGATCCGCTCGAGATCGAAGCCCGCGACATGGAGACGGTGGAGCGCCGTCTCGAGCGAGCGGGCGATCACCTGGAGCGTCCCCGCCGGGCTCGCCGTTCGGGCGACGAGAATCGCGAGCCGCTCGGGAGAGACACCGGCGTCGGCCGCGAGCCGTGCGCAGACGTCTTCAGCGGGGAGCTTGCCCGCCTCGAGAAGTGCCACGGCGACGTCGTCGCGTTCGCGCCGGCCGATGTCGTCGTACAGCGCCTCGCGCCCGACCAGCGCACGGAACGGGCCGCTGGCCATCGCGAAGAACTTTCCCACCGACACCTTCCACCCGGCGTACTGTGCGGCCAGGCAGGCGGTCACCGGGTCATCGCTGGAGACAGCCACCGCGGGCCAGGGGCAGCCGGGCCAGAGCGGCTCCGTACCCGCCGGGTCGAGCCGGACGTGGCCGCGGTCGCCGAGCGCCGTGCGGGCCACGAGCAGGCCGGCGGCGTCGCTGCCGGGGGCGACGACACCGCAGTCGAGCACGGTCGCCCCGCCGACGCGATGTACGGCGACGCCAAGTGCGGCCGCGCCCGCTTCGATCTCGGCGGCGATCGCCCGGGCAGCGGCGTTGAGCGACATCGTGAGGCGCACCGGCGGGGTGGGGGCGGGGCGGGTACCATCTGGGCTCGGCTTCCGCTGCGTCCGATCATCGGGCAGCGGTCGCCGGCCGGCAATGGCCGCGGGTGGATGACGGCGTCCGGGGCACGCGGCGATCGGGAGAGGGGTGATGCCCAGCCTGACGGTCGAGAACTACGTCAAGACGATCTACCAGATCACCTCGTCGCAGGGAGGTCGGCCGGCGACCACCGGGCAGCTCGCCACGGCGCTTCGAGTCTCGCCGGGCACGGTGACGAGCATGCTCAAGACGCTCGACGTCGCCCGCCTCGCGACCCACCGGCCCTACGAAGGCGTGTCGCTGTCGCGTGCGGGTCGCGTGCTGGCGCTGCGCGTGCTGCGGCGCCATCGGCTCCTCGAGTTGTTCCTGATGCGCGTCCTCGACATGACCTGGGACGAGGTCCACGACGAGGCGGAGCACATGGAACACGCCGTCAGCGACCTGCTCGTCGACCGGATTGACGCCTGGCTCGGCCACCCCGACGTCGATCCCCACGGCGATCCGATCCCGCGCGCCGACGGCGAGTCGCTGCCGGCTCCGGCGGGCGGGCCGCCGCGGCCGCTCGCCGACTGCGACACCGGCGTCACCTTCCGGCTGGCGCGCGTCATCGACCAGTCGGCCGAGTTCCTCCGCTACCTCACCGACGCGGGCCTGGCGATCGGCACGGTCGGCGAGGTCGAGCACCAAGCCGACGGCGGCGGCCTGATGCGGATCCGCGTGCCACGGGGGAGCGTGGCCCTGGCGCGGGACGCGGCGGCGAAGCTGTTCGTCGTCGACGAGCCGGCTGCGGCACCGTGACGCGGGCGCGAGGGCAACGCGGAGCGCCGGTCAGTCGGGCGTCCATGTCCAGGTGCCCCACTGATCGAGGCACTCGTCGACCGCCACGCTCAGCCGCTCTGGGCGCGCCGGCGCCGTCGCGAGCAGTTCGCCGCCGATCCACCGCGCCAGCCACTCGGCGGTGGTGTTGGCCACCGGGAGGAGCGCACACTCCTCCGCCGGAAACACCCAGCGCCGGTTCGCGAAGCGCACCGTGACCTCCGCGCCGCCGAGCGGGCCGGTGGCCGTCGCCACCGGGAGCAGCGGGTTGCCGGTCGCCAGCAGCATCCGGTGGTCGAGCCGCGCCAGCACCGCGGCGAGCCGGTCGCGCAGCCAGATGAAGTCGACCACCATGCCGTGGCGATCGGGTGTTCCCGACCACTCGACGGCGACGCGCCAATTGTGGCCGTGGACCGGCTCGCAGAGGTCGTCGGTGAGCGTGATGAAGTGGCCCGCCGCGAAGACGTGGACGGCCTTCTCGAGCCGGACCGAGAACTGTTCACCCATCGGCCGGGTCCCCGCGGTTCATCCTGCGGCGCCGACGGCGTCGATCGCCAACCGGCCCTCCCAGAGGAGAATGTACAGGGCGGTGGCGACCAGATCGGCGGTCGTGCCGGGATTGATCCGGTTCGGGGCCCGCAGCCGCGCGTCGAGGCGCCGGGCGGCGGAGCGCCAGTCGGGCGCTGCGAGGACGGCTGCCGCCGCGCGTGACAGGTCGTCCGCGACGCCGGCGCCATGGCGCCGGGCGACATGGGTATCGGGCTCGCGGGCGAGTTGCCCGAGGAAGGCGCGCACGATCGCGTCGTCGAGAGTCGCCGCGGCCGCGACCTCGGCGGCGAGGTCGGCGACGAGCCCGTCGTACAGCGGCCGGTAGCCCTCGGCCCACAGCCGGGCGATCCGATCGTGGCCGGCGGCGGCGCGCATCGCCGCCATCAGGTCGGGTGGGGGCGCGGCGGCGAGGTCGTGTTCCGGCCGCCGCCCGAGGCCCCCCGGGGCGGCGAGGCGGATCGCCTCCCAGACGTCGGCGGCGTCGGCGGGGGTGAGGTGGGCGAGCGTCGCCTCGACAGCGCCGGGGTCGAGCGGGCCCGGCGCGCCAGGCGTGGCGGCGAGCGGCGCGGTCGCCAGCACGATCCCGAGGTTGGCGTTGGAGCGCGTGACGCGCCGGCTCGCGCGGACGCCGGCGAGGATCGTCTTCCCGAGCGGTCTCCCGGCGGCGGCGTCGAACGGCTCCGCCAGCGCCCGCCCCGCGGCGACGAGCTCGCCGTGGTCGAGATCGGGAAACGCCGCGCCGGGATGGACGTTGCCTGGCTTCGGCGCGTTGGCCTCGAGCCGGCAGGCGGCAGCGATGCAGCGGCCGCGCGACGGCGCCGGGACGGGAGGTGGAGTTGGGCGGGTCATCGGGGTGCTGCGGGGGCTCCGGACGGCGGGCCGGGAGAGCGCAGGGTAGACTCCCCAAGGCCGTCCTCCAACCGTCCGGATCACTGCTCGCGCCACGGCTCCACGTCTGTCATGTCAGTCGCCGACCCCCCACCCGCCATCGAGCCCACCGCCGCCGAGGCGTTCATCAACCGCGAGTTGAGTTGGCTGGAGTTCAACCTCCGCGTCTTCGAGGAGGCCGAGAACCCCGACAACCCGCTGATGGAGCGGCTGAAGTTCCTGGCGATCGTCAGCTCCAACCTCGACGAGTTCTTCATGGTCCGGGTGGCGGGGCTCCGCGAACAGGCGTTCGGCGAGAGCGCTCCGCAGGACGAGGCCCCGGACGGGCTCCCCGCCGTCGAACAGCTCCGCCGGATCGGCGTCCGCACGCAGGAATTGGTGGCCCGGCAATACCGCTGCCTCCGCGAGAGCATCGGCCCGGCGATGGCGGCCGAGGGATTCGGGCTGGTGCGCCACGCCGATCTCGACGCCGACCAGCGCGCGGCCATCGACCGCTTCTTCTACGAGCGCGCGCTGCCGATCCTCACGCCGATGGCGATCGACCCGTCGCATCCCTCGCCGCGCTACCACAACCGCGGGCTGTACATCGGCGTCCAGCTCGAGCGCCAGCAGGGGCTCGGGCCGAAGCGCCTGTTCGCCGTCGTCCAGGTGCCGCAGGTGCTGCCGCGGTTCATCAACGTCGGCTGCGCCGTTCCCGGGCAATTGCGCTTCGTGCTGCTCGAGGACCTCGTCGCGGCGCGGCTCTCGGAGCTGTTCGGTGGCTTCCGGGTCCTGTCCTGGACGACGTTCCGGATCACGCGCGACAGCGACCTCGAGCTGCTCGAGCAGGAATCGGACGACATGCTCAAACTGATCGAGGAACGGCTCAAGGCGCGGCAGCGCGGCCAGGCGGTGCGGATCGAGGTCTCGGCCCGCGCCGCCGACGACTCCGTGGCCCGGGCGATCATCGACGAAGAGGAGCTCCAGCAGGGGAGCGAAGACGGCTACTCCGAGGTCTACCGGATCGACGGGCCGCTCGATCTGACCTGCCTGTGGGAGCTCCACCGCCTCCCCGGATACCCGCAGCTCCACGACCGGGCGTTCACGCCGCGGATGCCACGCGGCCTCGAGCGCCGTGGCGACGACCTGTTCGCCGAGATCGCCGCGCGCGACATCCTCCTCCACCATCCCTTCGAGTCGTTCGATCCAGTCGTCGAATTCGTCACCCGGGCGGCCGCCGATCCGCGCGTGCTGGCGATCAAGCAGACGCTCTACCGCACCAGCGGCGATTCGCCGATCTCCCGCGCCCTGATCGCCGCGGCCGAGGCGGGCAAGCACGTCACGGCACTGGTCGAGCTCAAGGCGCGGTTCGACGAGGCCAACAACGTCTCCTGGGCACGGCTCATGGAGCGGGCCGGTGTCCACGTCGTGTTCGGGTTCCTCGACCTGAAGACACACTGCAAGCTGTCGCTGGTGATCCGCGCCGAGGGGCAGGGGCTGCGCCGCTACGTCCACCTCGGCACCGGCAACTACAACCCCACCACCGCGCTGTCGTACACCGACCTCGGCCTGTTCACCGCCGACGAGCAGATCGCCGAGGACGCCTCGGCGGTGTTCAATCTCCTCACCGGCTACTCGCAGGGGCACGCGTGGCGGAAATTGGTGGTCGCTCCGGCAGATCTCCACCGGCGGACGCTCGAGCTGATCGACGGGCAGACGGCGCGGGCCCGGGCAGGGAAGCCCGCGCGGATCGTCGCCAAGCTCAACGCGCTGGTCGACCGCGAGGTGATCGTCGCCCTGTACCGGGCCAGCCAGGCGGGGGTGCCGATCGACATCATCGCCCGCGGCATCTGCGCGCTGCGGCCGGGGGTGCCGGGCCTGAGCGAGACGATCCGCGTGCGGAGCATCGTCGACCGGTTCCTCGAACACAGCCGGCTGTACGTGTTCGGCCCCGACGACGACGCGCGGGTGTTCATCGCCAGCGCCGACTGGATGCCGCGCAACTTTTTCCGGCGCGTCGAGGTGATGGTGCCGATCGAGAGCCCCGATCTGGTCGCCCGGATCCTCCGCGAGATCGTGCCGGTCTACCTCGCCGACAACACCCGCGCCCGGGTGATGGACAGCGACGGGGCGTTTCACCTCCGCCAGCCGCCTGCGGGAGAGCCCGCGATCCGCTGCCAGAGCATGTTCCTTGACGGCGACTCGGGAGCGGTCGCCGCCGAGCCTTCGTCGGGCCCGGTCCCGCGTGGGCGGCGCGCGCAGCCGCGTGGCGAGGGGGCTGCGCGCCGTGAACGGCGCGGAAGGCAGCGATAGCGGCCGGCGGCTTGCCCGCCGACGAACACCGGTCCTACACTGCTTTTCCGAAGCTTTTCTGCCATCGGTCACCCGTCCCCCGTGCGGTGCTGGGCTGTCCGCGGCGCTTCCCCAGGCGGTTCGCGATGGCCGACGACCATTACCAGACGCTCGGTGTCCCGCGGACCGCCTCGGCCGACGAGATCCGCAAGGCCTACCGCGAATTGGCGCGGAAGTACCACCCCGATCTCCATCCCGACGACGATGCGGCGAAGGAGAAATTCAAGCGCGTCCAGACGGCGTTCGACGTCCTCAACGATCCCGGCAAGCGCGAGATGTACGACCGCTACGGCAGTGCGTTCGAGGGCGCGCAGGCCGCAGGGGGACGGCGCGGTGGGCGGGGGCCGTTTCCCGGCGCCGGGTTTCCCGGAGGCGAGGGGGGCGGCTTCGACACCGGCGAGATCGATCTCGAGAGCCTGTTCGGCGGCGGCTTCGCCGACCTGTTCGGTGGCCAGGGAGCGGCCCCCGGAGGGGGTGGCGGGTCGAAGTCGCGCTCGCGCCGCCGCGCCACCCAGGCCACCGGCGACGATCTCAAGAGTGCGCTCGTGGTTCCCTTCAAGCTCGCGATCGAAGGGGGTAAGAGCGACCTCCGCGTCGACCGTGGCGGAGGCGCGGAGACGATCAGCGTGACGATCCCGCAGGGCATCGCCGACGGCGCGAAGATGCGGCTGCGTGGCCAGGGAATGCCCGGTGCCGGCGGCGGACCGGCCGGTGACTTGCTGCTCGAGGTCAAGGTCGAACCCCATCCACTCTACCGGCGCGACGGCGACACGCTCACCGTGCCGCTGCCGGTGTCGCTTTCCGAGGCACTGTCGGGGGCGAAGGTCGACCTGCCGACCCCGTGGGGCACGATCACCCTCCGCGTGCCGCCGCTGACCAGTTCGGGTCGCCGCCTCCGCGCCGCGGGGATGGGAGTGCACCATGGCGACGGCACGCGCGGCGACCTGATCGCCGAGGTCCAGGTGATGCTGCCGGAGGGCGCCGACGCCGCCGCGGTCGAGCGCCTCCGCGAGGCGGCCGCCGCTGCCGAGCCGCCGTCAGGGAGCGGGCCGCGGTCGCGGCTCCAGTGGTGACCGACCGGCCGGCACCGTTTCCGCGTGCGTCGCGCCTCCGCAGCGCCGCCGACTTCGCACGGGTCTACGCCGCCCGGCGGACCGCGGCCGGTGGCGGGCTGGTCGTCCATGTCCGCCGGCGCGACGAGGCCGGCGGTCCGCGGCTCGGCCTGTCGGTGTCGCGCCGCGTCGGCAATGCCGTCGTCCGCAACCGCTGGAAGCGGCGTCTTCGCGAGGCCTTTCGCCGGATCGCGCACGCGCTGGCCGCCGATCACGATTTCTGCGTCGTCGTCCGAACGAGCACGGTGCCGGCCGGGGCCGCGGGGCAGCGCGAAATCGAGACGTTGCTCGTCGATCTCGGCCGCCGCGCCGTCGGCCGGCGCGAGCGCCCCGGCGGTGAGCCCCCGGCAGCGGGCCGACGGAGGTGACGGCCATGGACATGCCGCGCCGCCTCGGCCGGGTCGTGCATCACGGGCTGGTCGCGCTGGTGGTGGCCGCGATCCGCGGTTATCAGTGGCTCCTCAGCCCGCTCCTCGGCGCCACCTGCCGGTTTCGGCCCACGTGCAGCGAATACGTCCGGATCGTCATCGAGCGCGACGGCCTGGTGAAGGGCTCGTTGCGGGGCCTCGCGCGGATCGCTCGCTGTCACCCCTGGCATCCCGGCGGCGACGACCCGCCGTGAGTGGCGGCGGCGACGAGCCGGGCGACGACGGCCGCGTTGGCGGCGGGGAAGGGCAGGCTGGCCAGGTCGCCGCGCGCTACCCAGCGAAATGGCGCCCGCGGCGCCGCGGCGCGATCGACGGGCGTGGCCGCGACGAACGTGATCTCGAGCACGCTGTCACCGGCCGCCGACGGCACCCGCGCGATCTCGGCGCCGACGACGACCGCGATCCCGGTCTCCTCGAAGCACTCGCGCGCCGCCGCGGTCGCCGGATCCTCGCCGGGGAGTTGCTTGCCCCCGGGAAACTCGGCGCGCCCCGGCGCCTCGCGGGCATCCGCACTGCGGCGGCCGACGAGCACCATCTCACCGTCGGTCACGACCGCGACGGCGATCGCCGTCGCGCTCCCGCGCGCCATCCCCGTCACTCCCCCGGCTTGCGGACGAGGTTCAGCAGCCGCCCGGGGGAGCCCATGATGTTGTAGCCGGCATCGACGTGGAGGATCTCGCCGGTGATCCCCAGCGAGTCCTTGGAGAGCAGCCACGCGCCGGCCTTGCCGACCTCCTCGTGGGTGATGTTGCGCCCCATCGGCGACATGTGCTCGTAGAGTCCGAGCATCTCCTCGACTCCGGCGCCGCGGCCGGCGAGCGTGCGCAGCGGGCCGGCGCTGATCGCGTTGACGCGGACGCCGGCCGGGCCGAGGTCGAACGCCATGTATTTCACGCAGGCGTCGAGCGTCGCCTTGCAGACACCCATGATGTTGTAGCCGGGCACGACCTTCTCGCCGCCGAAGTAGGTCAGCGTGAGGATCGAGGCATCGGCCGCGAGGATCGGCCGCGCCAGCCGCGCGACCGCCAGGAGGCTGTAGGCGCTGGTCTCCATCGCGATCCGGAAGCCCTCGCGGCTGCAGTCGGTGGTCGGCCCCTTGAGGTCCTCCATCGGCGCGTAGGCGATCGAGTGGACGAGGAAGTCGATCGTGCCGAATTCCTGCTTTGCCCGGTCGATGACCGCGGCGATCTGGTCGTCGCTCGACACGTCCATCGGCACGAGAAACGCCGCGCCGGCCTGGCCGTCGGTGAGCTGGGCGACGCGGCGCCGGTTGCGCTGCCGCTCGTCGTCGGGGCGGTCGGGGAGGTGGGAAAACCCGATCCGGCCGCCGTCGGCGAGGATTTCCTTGGCGATGGCCCAGGCGATCGAATGGTCGTTGGCGACGCCGAGGACGAGCCCCTTGGCTCCGGCGAATCGGCCCATGGGAAGCGACTCCGCGGGGAGGGATCCTTCGGCTCAATGTTTTGCGGGGTGCGGCCGAAGGGAGAGGGAGCGGAATGTAGCCGGTCGCGGCGAGCGGCATCAACGCCGCCCCGCCGCTTGCCGCCCCGCCCCGCCGGCGGTAGAAAACTGCTTCGGCCCCGTTAGCTCAATTGGTCAGAGCATCTGACTCTTAATCAGAGGGTTCTAGGTTCGAGTCCTAGACGGGGCATTGGTTATTTTAGTCGCGGCCCTTCGGCCGCGATTTTCGCGCGGCGGCTTTGCTGCGGATCGGGCGCGGCCCTTCGGCCGCGATTTTCGCGCGGCGGCTTTGCTGCGGATCGGGCGCGGCCCTTCGGCCGCGATTTTCGCGCGGCGGCTTTGCTGCGGATCGGGCGCGGCCCTTCGGCCGCGATTTTCGCG